>NZ_JBFUPN010000010.1:69930-223295 GCF_041355315.1 Mucilaginibacter sp. RCC_168 | reverse complement strand
CGTATCTTCATCCCCGTACTCCGTTACAGCGCCATGACTGAAACTGCTCAGTAATTCTTCCCGCTCCGATGCGGACAGGTAGTCCAGCCTCCCGATCGCCTGGCTGCTGTCCCGAAGAACTTCCCGAACTAGCTGACCATAATGGGACAGCATACGGCTTATCCGATCACTGCTGAACAGATCCGTACTGTATTCCACCTCGAGCAATAGCCCAGAGGGGGATTCCTGAAAGTTGAACGTCAGGTCAAACTTGGCAACGGTTCCAGGGGTCTCATATTCGCTGACCTGTACCGGGTCAAGACCCCGGGCTGGCTCGCCTGTACCCCCGATGTCTACGTTCTGCAGCACCACCAGCACATCAAATACCGGCATCCTGCCCAGGTTCCGGTCTGGTGACAACTCATCAACCAGCAAATCAAATGGATATTGCTGATGCTCAAAGGCCCCAAGCGTTACCTCTTTTACTGCTGACAGCAAATGGTCAAAGTCCCAATCCCCCTCCAGTTGCGTGCGCAAAGCCAACGTGTTTACATAAAAACCGATCTGATCTTCCAGGTCAACATGGTTCCGACCGGCAACCGCTGTTCCTACGATCAGGTCCTGCTGACCGGTATACCGGTAAAGCAGCACCTTTACTGTCGATAGCAACATCATAAACAAGGTCGCTCCGGCTGAACGGCTCTTCTCGTTCAGGGCTTGGTTAACGGCTGCTGGCAATAACAACGACTGCTGAGAGCCGTTATTCTGCTTGATGTCCGGACGGCGGTAGTCCGATGGCAATTCCAACACCGGAAGCTCTCCGCCAAGCTGATCATGCCAGTAGCGGCGGGAACTTTCCAGGCCGCCTTCTGATAATAAACCGTTCTGCCACGACGCATAGTCCCGGTAATGGATACGAAGCGGGGGAAGCGGATCTTCTATACCTGAGCTGTAGCTGTTATACAACTGCAGCAGTTCCCGCACAAGAACCGCCATCGACCACCCATCTGATATGATATGATGTAACGTAAGCAGGAATACATACCGCTCCGCCGATACTTTCAATAAATATGCCCGTACAAGAGGTCCTGTGGATAGATCAAAGCCGCTTTCAGCTGCCGATTGAACACGCGACGATACTTCATCCCCGCTTCCGTCCATTCCGCTCAGGTCTTCGTAATTAAGTGCGTCCCCAAACTCTTCCGCGCTCAGTATCCGCTGACGCGGCTCACCGTTCACGGTAATAAACACCGTTCGCAAACTCTCATGACGCATCATAACTGCCTGGAGCGCGCGCTCCAGGCTATTCAGGTCTAGATGACCCTCAAAAGCATAGCATCCTGATATATTATACGCCGTCTTACCCATGCCTCGCTCCAACTGACCAATGATCCACATCCGACGCTGGGAATGGGATAACGCATAGTCCTGCCCTGCTGGTACTCTATCAATGGAGTTAAAAGTATTGTCAGAAAGGTTCTGGAGATAATTAATCAGGGGGGCTTTGTTTTCAACAAGTAATTTGACCCATGCATCGGTTAACACGTTCTCTGGGGCACTGATAGCCAAATCAGTACCCTCAAGACTGATCCGAATCTTTTGATCCATTAGGGCTGAAATCAATGCTGACACTTTCATAAGATAATTCTCTGAGTGTTTTGCTGATCCTCGGTAACAGGTGTATTAACCCATTTGCTTGCCATTATTTCCAGAGAAAGCTCCTGTATATTGGAATGTTTATATATTTTCCTAAGATTAATGTCGACATCGAATTCTTTAAAAATTTTTGATGCCATACGGGTAGCAGTTAAGGAATGTCCTCCTATCTTGAAAAAATTATCCAGCGTACTAATTTCCTGTTTTCCCAAAAGCTCCGTCCAGATAGACAGAAGTTTATGCTCGGTTTCATTTGCTGGAGAAACATGTTGCTGATCAAATATTGTCTTATCCGGATCCGGAAGCGATTTAACATCTATCTTACCATTAAGCGTCAGCGGAAAGGAATCAAGAATCACAAAATGAACCGGGACCATATATTCAGGAAGACATTTGTGCAAATAATTATATAAAAGTGCGAGGTCAACAGGAAAACTGACAGTTAAGTAGGCGATCAATGCCTTATTACTGACAGCCAAATCCCGACAAACGACGAGCGTACTATCTACTCCTTCAAAATTTAAAATGAAAGATTCAATTTCTTTTAGTTCAATTCTGAATCCTCTGATTTTGACTTGCTGATCCTTTCTCCCGAGAAATTCTAAATTTCCATTATAAAGCCACCTGCCAAAATCACCCGTTTTATAAATTAGGGTTCCCGGGTTATTCGGATTGTCTATACAGCTGCGTTTTGTAAGTTCTTCCTGGTTCAGGTATCCTTTAAACAAATTATCAGATTCTACATAAATCTCACCAGGGATTCCGGGAGGTTGCAAATTCAACTGGTCGTCAAGAATATAGATTTTAGTGTTTATTATCGGAGAGCCGATGGAAAGGTTTTCCGGATGTTCTATAATTGTATCCTTCCCAACAGAAAAACTGGTCACAACATGAGTTTCTGAGGGGCCATAAAAATTATGGAGAATAACGTCAGCCTCAAATTGTAGGTACCTTCCAATAGAATTATTAAGATTTGCAGCCTCTCCTGTGGTAACAATATGTTTTAAAGATAAATCGGCAAAATACGGTTCCAGATCGTCAAACAAAGCCACCAATGATGAAAATGTGAACCATAAAATCTCTATCCGTTCAGTAATAACCAGTTCCTTAATCGCCTTCAGATCAGCTCTGCGATCTTCGTCAAGCAAAAATATTTCACCGCCGACAGATAATGCAAATAAGATATCATGTAACGACGCATCAAACCCGAAAGATGCATGCTGAAGAAAACGGCTTCCCGGAGAAAGGTTCCATGTCGATATCTGCCAACTGATCAGGTTATATAATGTCAGATGGGTTTGTATCACTCCCTTAGGTTTTCCGGTAGACCCTGAAGTATAAATTATATAAGAAAATGCCTCGGGGCCAATATCTATTACCGGATTAACGGGGGAGTATAACCCGCAATCAATATCTTCGACCACAATTAATGGTTGCGATGCCAGGAAGGGTCGGTTCTGATTTTTTTCATCTACAATAATCAGATGAGGGCTTAAATCGCCAATAATAAATTCAATCCTGTTATCCGGAAGATTTACCTCTAAAGGAACATAACATGCACCTATTTTGAGTACAGCAACCATGGCAATAACACTGAATACATCACGGTCAAGCAATACACCAATTTTATCGCCGGGCTTGATATTCTTTTCCAGAATTAAGCTATCTGCAACCTGATTAATCAGGTCATTTAGTTGACGGTAAGTATAAATGTGAGAGTTGAATTTAAGTGCTATAAGATCAGGAGTTCTCGCAGCCTGAGATTCCAACAAATGAATAATATTATGATCAGCCGGCAAAACTTTCTCTGTCCTGTTGAAACCAATTAAAAGGTCTTTTTCGGACGAAAGCATATAAGAAATGTGATGCATCTTTTGATTGCTGTCAGCTATAGCGTTCTCTATTACCTTAATTAAATGTGTCACTAGGTTCTGCATTCTTTGATCGGAATAAAGATCGCTGTTGTATTCAAGAGAAAGCCCAACTTCGTTATCATCCTGGGAAAAATTAAAACTGAGATCATATTTAACAACAGTTCTTACCAGCGGATAATTTTCAATAGTAATGCCAGGCATTGACTGAACACCATTACCCTGGAAATCGGTATTTTGCAATACGACCAAAACGTCGAACAAAGGAGATCTGCTCAGATCCCTATCTATAGCTAACTCATTAACCAGATGATCAAACGGATAAAGTCCGTGTTCGTAGGCAGACAAAGCGTTTTGCTTTACATTCTGAAGAAAAGATGCAAAAGTATCGTCTCCTGAAAATATAGTTCTTATTGGTAAAAGGTTAACATAAAAGCCTACCTGGTTATCCAAATCCTGATGCAGTCTACCAGCAATCGGTGTTCCTATAATCAAATCAGTCTGACTGGAGTACCTGTACATCAAGGTTTTGACTGCAGCCAGCAAAAACATAAACAAGCTTACCCCGTTGTTTTCGCTGAATTGCTTAATCTGCCTCGTTATACTTTCGCCTAAACCTATGTCTATACTTTTTCCGTTATAAGTTTTCTCAGCGGGCCTTGCATAGTCTGCTGGTAAGTCAAGGATCGGAATTTCATCTTGAAATTTATTCAACCAATGAATCCGATGTTTCTGAAAATAAGAACTTTGTATTTGTTTTTTTTGCCACCAGGCATAATCTTTATACTGGATAGACAAATCAGGGAGATCCAAGCCATTTTCTATTAGGGAGGTATAGCTGAAAAAAACATCATTTTTCATCACTTCAAATGACCACCCATCCGCGATGATATGATGCAAAGTGAATAAAAAAACGTGATTATCTGCGGCCACCCTGATTAACGTAGCCCTAATCAGTGGTCCCTGTTCCAAATCAAACGGAAACTTCTCTTCTTCCTGAATTAATTGTCTAATAGTATGGTTTGCGGCGCTATTTTCCGATAAATCAACATATCGCGGAACAAACCGGCAATCATCATAACTATTGACCTTTTGTTTTGGTTCGCCATCAATGTTGAGAAATGTTGTCCGCAAAATCTCATGTCGCTTAACAAGTCTTTCCAGAGCCTCAAAAAAGTGTGTTTTATTTAACTTTCCTTTAAGTTCATAAGATTGAGGTATGTTATAAATATACTTCTCCTCTTCCATCTGGCTTATTATCCAAAGGCGCTTTTGCGATTGTGAAACATCATACAATTCCTGCCTGGGAGCTGGTGTTATCGTTTCAAATTTGTTAATCTCGGCATTTGTAAGTACTTCCGTCAGCTCTTCGATGGTAGGAAACCTGAAAACATCTTCGTACCTTATCTCGATATCAAATTCTTTATGGGCGTATACAATTAAACGGGCTACAGAGAGCGAGTGTCCTCCTAGGTCAAAAAAGTTGTCAGTAACCGAAATATTTGATACACCCAAAATAAGTTCCCAGATTTTGGTTAACCTCTCCTGGATGTGAGAAATAAATGAACCAGGAGTACCAGGTGCCGTATTGATAAGTCTCGGGACCGGCAGTGCTTTTTTATTTATTTTACCATTTACAGTCGTTGGAAAACTAGCCATTTCAATTAAAAAAGCCGGGACCATATAAAATGGCAAACGTGCCATCAGAAGTGCTCTTAAATATTCCATTGTTAACGTAGCCCCGCTCTTAACAATATAATAGCCGCACAGATATTTACCGCCAGAAGAATTTACCAATTCCAGGACCACAAAACCGTTAACAAAGTCTTTTTCACTTATGGTTTTTTCAATTTCCGCTAATTCTATCCGGTGTCCGTTTATCTTTACCTGCTGATCACGGCGTCCCTGATAGATGATATTCCCGTCCTGAAGTATCATTCCATAATCACCTGTCCTATAGAATGCGCAACCAGGTCCGCGTTTGTCAGTACTCTTTATAAACACGGCTTCAGTCTGTAAATTATCAGCCAGGTACCCCCTGCCAACACCTAACCCCGAAACACATATTTCTCCCCTAACGCCTTTTGGGCAAAGTCCGAAATCTTCATTTAAAATAAACACATTCATATTTTGGACAGGCTTGCCAATCGGTAGATAACCATCATTTGCCGGCCTATCCATAATATAGTGGGTGATGTCGTCTGAAGCCTCGGTTGGACCATATGCATTTATCACTTTGATTGTCGGAAAGAGAGTGAACCAGCGATTGACGAGCCCTGCTTTGAATGCTTCACCGGTCACCAAAAGATATTTAAGATCCAGTTTTAGGCTCTCATGATCCATTTGATCGAGCATTACGGACAGGTAAGAAGGAACAACCTCCAAAATCGTTGCTTCAGCTTTTTGTACAGCATAAAGAAATCGTGTTATGTCGTGTATCACTTCATCCCTTATAATTACAGTTTTTCCCCCAACCAGTAAGACGGAGAAAAACTGCCAGACCGATATATCAAAACCGGCAGCAGCGTTCTGAATACACACACTGCTATAGGAAAGCTCCAGATCGGCAACCTTTGCCAATAGATGATTCAACATTCCCTTGTGCTCAATCATTACCCCCTTGGGAGCTCCCGTTGACCCGGACGTATAAAGCACATATGCAAGGGAAGACGGATTAATTTTTACTGGTGGAGGGGCTGGGGATTCCGCTCGTTCCTTTTTTAAAACTTCTTCTATCAATAATAAACGGTCTCCGAATTTTGCAGTTAGGTCTTCAGAAAGATATTTTTCCTGGATCAATATAATTGTCGGTGCAGCATGTGTCAGAATAGTATTAATTCTGACAGCGGGCAAAACTGGGTCAATAGGAAGATAGGCTGCTCCACATTTCCAGATACTTAGAATGGTCTGCATCATGACAGGTGACCTGTCTATGATAATTGCGATTATGTCATCTTCATTGATCCTCTTTATTCCAAGCAACACATTAGCGAGTTTATTTGAATGCTCATTCAACTGTTGATAACTGACAACCGTCTCGTCCAATACAGCTGCTGGCGAACTTGGATTCCTTTGAACTTGTTGATTAAAAAGATCAACAAAAGTGCCTTCTGGAAGAGGAACATTCCTGGCATTGTTTAAGATATCATTAATTTCCGCCTCGCTATACAGGCTTATTTCTGATACCTTTTGGGTAACGTCAGTTAAAACGTTGTTGAGAACGGTTAAAAAGTGCCCGTTTAATTGCGTTATATAATAATCCTCGAATAACAGTTTATCATATCTCAAAAAAGCTTGTATGCTTTCTGAATGCCGTTCAAAGTAAAAACCGATATCATTCGGACGCTGGATGAACTCTTTCCCGTGAATATCAATAAAATGGCAGATCACTTTGGATATTCTGCCATTACCAAAGCTGCGGTCATCCTGTAAATCCGTTAAATACTCTTCGGCTGGATAGTCCTGATTGTTATAAGCATCCACAACCGATTTTCCGCTTTTGATCAGAATTTCTCGGAAAGATTCGTCATTTTTTATTGCGTCCTGGATCAATACATATCTATTTAATGCTGGAACGGATAGATTTAAATTTACAGGAGAAATAACGGCATTCAAATCTCTTCCATTGTATTTTTTTATAACTATCTTAATTGCGCTCAACAAAATAATATAGATCGATAAATTCGTATTCCTGCCCAAATTCTTAAGATTGATCAGTGTACTTTGAGGTATGTTTATTGTCTGTTCAACAAATTCGGGTTCATGTTCGGAAAATAGCAGGGCATGAAGCAGTTCTGTGTCATCATCCGGTACTAGTTTGGATTTCCAGTATTCCTTTTGCGTAATATAACTCTCACTGGAAAGTAACAGGTTTCTATCTAACTGGTTTATCATAGAATTCTAATTGCAATAATCAATAGCAGACTTAATTTCTGTCTCAACACTAATTTGGTGACTCCTTATTCTTATCCCTCACCGTTCTAAGAACATTTGCTTAAAACGGATTTGCATTTGTTAATTATTGAGCATACCGAGTGTTAATTTTATAAATCCGAAAATATCACCGGTAAAAATTGAACAGGGCTGAAGAACCGATCAAACACGCTGATCGAAAAGATAAAATTATGACACTGTTTTTTTAAAAATTGAACAATGCCGAAACATCTTCCTGGTAAGACAACACCTTTTCGTCCGATGTACCGTTCCAGGATCGGTAAAGTTCATTCACTACAGTTGAATTGGCTTCTTTACGCCCCGGATTATGTATCCGGTCTCTTATCCCCATATTGAAAGCTTTTAAAAATTCTTTCAACTGAGCAACATTTTTCCCGCGGTGTAACAGATGTAAAAAATTATCGAAATCAAAGTTATACTGGGGTAGATAAATGGAATTCTTCACGGTCAAGAAGATCTCATCGACAATATCACAAGCCGTTGCGGAGTCCATAGTATCATGTTCCCACTCGAAACTCTGTCCTTTTATACCATATTTCTCTTTTTGATTCCAGATTGGCGTTATGGGTTCAAGATACCATTGCTGAATTCTATAAAAATCAAGTCCGGTGGTTTCTATAAAATCTATCGTCTCATTGATCGTCTCACGGGTTTCACCAGGAAATCCGATTATAAAACAGCCAAATGTAGTAATGCCATATTTCTTCAGATAGCCTATTCCACTTCTGTATTGCTCAGAGGTTGCTGCCTTATCCATATTTTTAAGGATCACATTACTGCCGGATTCAATACCTAAAAATACACCTTCACATCCGCTCTCTTTCATCAGTTCCAACGTTTCATCATCTGAAAACTGACATCGGTAATAGGAATGCCATTTAAACTTGTATTTGCGGTCAATCATCTTCCGAAGAAGCTCCTTGAATCGTTCCTTGGGTATATTGAAAGTATCATCTACAAAATGGACACTCTTTACGCTCGGCATCGCAGCCAGAAGGTCCAATTCCTGAATAATCGGTTCTATTTCCGTCGTCTGGTAAGCGCCTGCGTGTTGGGGGAAACCGCAAAAAGAACATTTATATGGACATGATATTGCTGTTCTTACTGCTACATGTTCAAATTCTCTATCGCTGAACACTTCCCATTTAACCGTATTTTCATGAAGCTTGTTGTCTTCAATTTCCAGAGGGGTGATTATATAATTATCTCCTTCCTTATAATGTATATTTTTTATCTTGGCAAAGCCTGTGTTATTGTTAATCGCGTCTATAAGTTTAACGAGCGTTGCCTCCCCCTGAGAGCTGTTGACGTAAACATCAGCCCCAATAGTCTTAAACATATATTCACAGTCCGATTTATCCTG
Source organism: Mucilaginibacter sp. RCC_168 (assembly GCF_041355315.1). Lineage (NCBI taxonomy): Bacteria > Pseudomonadati > Bacteroidota > Sphingobacteriia > Sphingobacteriales > Sphingobacteriaceae > Mucilaginibacter > Mucilaginibacter sp. RCC_168. The sequence continues at coordinate 214,472 of NZ_JBFUPN010000010.1, read as the reverse complement.
TGTCCTCACCTGCGTAGATACATACGGTCCTCCAACAATAACCTTTGCACTGGTATTATATTTTTTTATAAATTCCATAATCTCCAACACCGGGAAAACAGAAACGTATAAAGTCGTTATGATCCCGACAGATTTAACATCGCAGTTTGTTAAAATATCCTTTAATTTCCCTTTCTCATCTTGAAAAGAATTCACATACTCAAATGTCTTGCCTCGTCTTTGTAAAAAAGTTCCGAGATACCCTATTGTGTTACTCTGGGTCTCCAGCATATTAAAGGGCTTCACATTCAGCCTTTCAATTTCTTCTTTACTCACCAAGTTTATGACATCTGTAATAGAATGTGCCTGGCTGTTGATATATAGTACACTTTTACTTAAATCCCGGTAGGCACCAGAATCCTCACCCATCAGCCTTACCTGTTTTTCATATGCCTCGAATGGCACTTCATTATGCCCGATAAATAAACAATCAATATGTCGTTTCATATAATATAATTCTGAAAGAAAATTAACCTAAACTAGTTCAATGTTCGGATGGTCTATCAGGATCAGATTAATTATATACTGACAAACCAGTAATTAATATTATTGTATCTTTTTATTTAAAAGTCGAATAAAGCCTCATCATTAAATAAAGTTGTATTACCTCTTTCTGCCATTACTCCGGATCTACTTTGGAATGCAGCAGATTTCAGGGCTGCTTCTGGGCGGTTTATAATCATTCGGCATAGATCTATGAAGTATTGCGACAGGCGGAATAGTGTTTCCTTTTCAAAAAGAGAATCGTTAAATGTCCACAGGATCTCTATTTCTGACTCTTTTTCTACTACTGAAACAGCGAGGTCAAATTTAGCAGTTGGATGCATCTCATAGTCATAGGGGCGAACCACAAAATTACTAGCCGAAAAATCAATATAGTTCTGAAATTCAAAGAGTACATCAAACAAGGGATGACGGTTGAAATTCCTGTCAATCTTCAACTTGCTGACCAGTTCTTCAAATTCATAGTCCTGATTTTGAAATGCATTTAGCATAACGTCCTTTACTCCTTCAGAAAAGAGAATAAAAGAAGAATTTTCATCAATTATAGTTCTTATAGCGAGCGTATTGACGAACAACCCAATCAGATTTTCAGTTTCCTGACGGTCACGTCCCGCAGTGATGGTTCCAACGACAATGTCCTTCTGATTACAGATTTTATACAGAAACACATTAAATAAGGAAAACAGCGTAATGAACACCGTTGAGTCTCCTTGCTTGGCATAAGACCTGACCAACTTAGACAAGTCCTCTCCTAACGTAGTTCTTACTTTACTTTCTTTACCCGCCACCCAGGTCCGTTCAAAATCAAATGGCAAATTCATATTCGGCAAATCACCAAGGAACATATTCTGCCAAAATTTTTCATGATGTTCGTTGGTTATACTGCTATTCTTCCATTCAGAATAGTCTATATATTGAATAGGTAGTGGACTGAGCTGGTTATCGTTTTTTTCAAAAAAGGAATTGTAAAAAGAAAGCAGCTCTTCCTTGAAAATCTCGAGAGACCATTCATCAGCGACAATATGATGAATAGAAAACAAATACAAAAATAATTCATCTTCTAGTTTTACAAGATCCGCTTTAATGAGCGGCCCCTCTTTTAAATCAAATTGAAGATTCTCATATTTGTCAGTAATCTTACTTTCATATTCAAACTTTTCGGCACTGTTGAAAAAAGATACATCTGTAAAAGAAAAAGTCTTTTCCATTAAAGGGCTATGGTCAACAATTTTCTGTCTCAGATCATCTTCCGTCATAAAAAAAACCGTTCTCAATCCTGCATGTCTTGAGAGCACCTTATTATATGCAATTTCAAAGGCTTCAGGATTTATTTCCCCCTCTAAAATAAACCCGTCGGTCAAATTATAAGCTGATAAATTATTGTGGAATTGCGATGCTAACCACATTCTTTTCTGGGCATTTGAAGCAGCATATTGCTCTTTTTTCTCGGCCTTTGGAATTGAAATATATGCCGTCCGTCCGGCACTCTGAATTAGCAAGGAGAGTCCCCTTATAGTGGAATGGCTGAAAATTTCCCTTAACGTAAATTTTATCTCAAATTCACGGAATATATAAAAAAGTAACTGGGTAGCTTTAAGGCTATGTCCACCAATATCGAAAAAGTTGTGATCCGTGCTGATCACCTCTTTTTGAAGCGTCTTTTTCCAAATTATCAACAGTTTTTCCTCAACCTCATTTTGTGGAAAGTGAATTACTTCCTGATTTCGATTTGCGAAATTTTCGATTTGAGACAGCGCTTTTTTGTCAATTTTTCCAGTGGCAGTCAACGGCAGGGAATCCAATATTATAAAATAAGAAGGAACCATAAAATCGGGAAGTTCTTTTTTCAGGAACCCACGAAGTTCGTCTAACTCAAAATGTTCTTTGACAACGAGAAAGGAGACCAGAAATTTCATGCCATCCTGATCCGTTTTGGGAATAACTACAACTTCGTTTATATACAGATTCCGAAGCATCACATTTTCTATCTCGGCAAGCTCTATTCTATAACCTCTTATTTTAATCTGATCGTCAATACGGCCCAGATATTCAACATTCCCATTTTTTAATAATCTTCCCAGGTCTCCGGTTTTGTATAAAACGCCATTTTCCTCAAAGGGATTCGTGATAAACTTCTCTTTGGTCAATTCGGGTAAATTTAAATATCCCCTAGCTATACCGTTTCCCGATATGCAAATTTCTCCTGGGAGGTTTATAGGTTGTAAACGCATTTTGTCGTTTACAATAAAAACGCTCATGTTATAAATTGGCTTTCCTATAATATTCTGTTCAAACCGGACAATATTTGTAAAAACCAATGCATCAATAGTGCCTTCGGTCGGGCCGTAGTGATTATTGATCATCACATGCCCATAGTTCGATTTTATAAGGTCAATCAAAACAGGATTCAAGGATTCCCCCCCACACCAAATCCGCTGCAGATTGTCAAACTTGATGTTCAAATTTAGGCAAGTATCTATGAAGGCCTTCAAAAAGTTGGGATTCGCCTGCATGTCAGATACTTTTTCAGTATTTATCAAACCCGCTAGTTGTTCATAATCACTCATACATTCCTCCTCAGGAATTACAAGTTTCCCACCAACTACCAAAGGAAGAAACAAGTCAAGCAATGAGGAATCAAATGCATAATTAGAACTCTGGATTGTGGTAACCCTGTCATCAATGCCATAAAGCTCAATTTCTCCCAGCAAACGGTCATAAATATTCCGATGCTCTATTAAAACTCCTTTGGGGAGTCCCGATGACCCCGAAGTATATAAAACCACAAAAACGCTTTCCGGCAATATTACAGGCAGGGGCAGCATCTGTGTAATGTCAATAGATAAAAGATCCTCAGATAACAATATTTTAAATTCCGTGCTGATTTCTGGTGCGAGTTCAGCAAAAGACTCATCAAACAAAACGACTTTGCAACCACAGTCGCTCAGCATAAATGCAATCCTGTTTAATGGAAATTCCGCCTTGATAGGAACATATCCGGCACCCGTCTTAAGTATGGCAAGGATGCTGATAATTCTCCACTCGCTGTATCCGACGATTACCCCTATTAAATCATCTGCCTTAATATCTGTCTTACCCCGGATATACAGGGCGAGCTTCTCAGCGAGGCAATCAAGTTCCTCATAGGTAAAACGTTTGTTACCATAAACGACGGCTGTTTTACCTGGGTTGATCTTTACATTTGCGTTGAACAGATCGAGAAAAGATCCGGATCCGAAATCAATTTTATTATTATTTATTTGTTCAATTAATAGAACATCAGTTGCAGTTGCGAGACCGATATTTGAAATGCCGGTTTCCAAATCACTCAAAATTATTTTAAAAATCCGGGAATACTGATCCGCAATACTTTCCAGGTCCTGAATATCAAAAAAATCCTCATTCGCTGTTAATTTAAGTACTAATTGATCAGCAATATCTTCTTCAAAGGAGAAAACAAGATTCAATTGTTGCAGTTTGGCCTCTTTCTCATTCACCTTATCAAAGAAAAATCCACAATTTACAAATCTATCGAGTGCACTGTCTTTACCACAAGTTAAGAGTCTATCTATTAAATTCGCAAAATCGTAATCAGCCTTCTGAGACGCGGAGTGAATTTCTGCATGCAGAATTTTCAAGAAGCTTTTAACTGTATTATTTTCAGAAACAGTTGCTGAAACAAATAAAAGGCCTTCGCCCGGATCACTTGAAATTTCAAAAAAAGACGATGTGGCCACCGTAATGTCATTGATATTATTCGTATACTGGCAAATCCAGGCATAAAGCGCTGCCAGAAGGAGCAACGATTTATTGAAATCTTTACCTAAAGCAACCTTGTCTAGTGCCTCTGCGGGTACATTATGAAGGTATTCGATTCTTTTTCCAAGGCTGTCGGACGTTTTTTTATAAAATGGCAAAGGTGTGAGATTCGACAACTTTCCAACCCAGAAATCTTCGCTAATTTTTCTATGCAAATCTCTGTTCGTGATCATCTCGAAATTGTTTCTATAATTCTAGATTCTGCATTTTGTCTGAGCGCTCTTGATTTCCTCAGATCTCGGGTTATATTAACACGTTTCAGCCACCTGCCAGAAAAACCAAAGTCGGCTTCAAATGCAGCCCTGCCGTGAACTACACGGTAGTTATCCATAAAAAGCAAATCACCGGGTTCCAAGACAGCAGATTTAAGATTATTATCAATTTCTTTGACAATTTCCTGCAAAGCCCTATGCGCCTCTGTATCTATATTCGTTTCCATATAAAAAGGATCAATACAGATATACGGATCGTCATATGCTCCAAATAAAACAGGTACTTTGAGTGCCATTACGGGAGAACTATCGGAGGTATCCTCATTTGCCCATGAATGTTCTTTACTTAAATGCGAAAGATCTGGGTAAATCGTAAAATTAGGACCAAATAAGATTCTTTTTACCTCATCGGAAATATTCAGGGACTTTACACTAGCATATGTAGTAGCTACTTTTTCGCGATTTCTAAGGCATAATAAACCAAGATAATCGCATCTGCAAGGATGAAAGGCCTCTTCTGTGTGCCACCATAATTTAGCCTTGGTACTTGACCCGACCTGTTTGTATTCATCACCTTTGACGGGCACAATATTATGAACTATACGTCCTCCTTGCTGTGTACTCCAGGCTATTGGGTCTCCCAAAAAAGCGGCGCAAAGAAGCAGAAACAACGATTCTTCCTTAGTCCTCCGGTTCGCTGAATCATCGTTCCAGGTCCCTGGTGTTCCTAAAATCTTTTTTTCATCTATAAAGAACCCCCGTATCAGACAAATCCCGTCGCCGTCCTCAGCATATTTAAACCCGGTTAAGAAATCTATTATTCTATCTGGTAATTTATGTGCGACAACGGACAGTTTTTTTAAGCTCCCCTGATCAACCGGTGTGAAATCTCCACAGGAAAACTCACTGTTAATTTTCAATAACCGTCTTATTTGTTCAAGTTCCTCTAGCGTGATTGTAATAGTATCCATTACCCGGGCTTGCTTTGATAAAATTCAGATAGTCGGACTTATTGATTTACTCACCGGAATTGGTTCAAAAAACAATTCCGGTGAATCCATATTTGGTAAATTCGTAACGCCTTACAAAATGGAAAAATATAAGCAGAATATGTCCTTGGGGTTTGCTGCGACCTATCCAAACTTAAAAATATTTTCTTGGCTTTACTTTTTATAAGGATTAAAATTCAAATCAACAATCTTCTTGTCAGATCCAATTTTTAATGTCATTAAAAGAAATGTCCCCGAATCAAACGCTACCCTATAGGCTCCAACTGCCATTTCAAATTTCAGGAATTTTCTTTCTTTTATTTTGCCATAAGGATAGAAGTTTGACTCAAAAATATCTTTCCATTGATTGGGCTTGAATTTTGAATGAACAGATTTAGATGTAAGTGCATACAATTTATCAGAGGCTCTCTCATTGAAATATTTTACTACCAAAGCTGACACGGAATCAGTTTGTTTTTGATAAACGGACTGCGCCTGAGATTTGCAAACACTAATAAATAAAACAAAAATTGATAATAATATTATTCTTTTCATAGGTATTTAATTTTCAAGTAATTTATAAAAAAAAATAGAATAGATACAACAATTTATTTATTTAATTTCAACATTTAATTTCCATACTATTAAGTATTAAATACCAATTCAAAAAACGACAAGCAACGTTTAACCTGTATTTATTTAACTGACTATCACTACTTATTCCTGAAAACAAACGCCCAAACGTTTATTTTAGTTTAATAAAATTTATTTTTTAATAGTTTTTTTGTTTTTTTTAATAAGTCCTACCGACAGAAAAATCGTATTTATTACTTAAATCAATAAAATTATTATCGTTCAAAAATTATCTTTTTTTCAGCGGATCATACCTACAAACACTTATATCATTTCCTGAAAAAGAACTAATGCTGCCAAATAATTGCCATCTGGTAAACTTATTAATACCATCATAACAATCAGGCGGTCAATTTTTAGCTGGCTGCCAGCTACTGAAAAGATGGATATTTTGCAGTTTAGTCGAGTACTATGTTTCCAGCAGTCGGGGACAATTAAAGCTTAAAGGTTTGGCGCTAATGTAATCCGGACATCGTCAGGTAATAGTTATCAAAATGAAAGAGACTGGTTTTCACATTATTCAGAAACGCAATTTCAGACAGAGGAATTTAGCAGCGGAAACCAGTTAAAACCATCCCCTTAATTTCCGTTTTTGGCACTCAGGTCTTTCGGGTTATCGACCATTTTAATGGTCGCCTCGATCATGAATGCTGCTTAAGAGTTTATGACATCTTTCTAATCTTTATCCCCTTCCCTGGATTTATCAGATCAAGAATAACTATGGAGGCAATTGATAAGCCCCAGTTCTTTTGAACATGCGACCGCAAAACGTGATCAGCTATTATTCTTGTTCTCTGCAAGAGAAATTTCGAGTAAATTGTCGACTTCAGAGGAATCATTCAACGAAAACTCCTCTTTGTCTATTATCCTGGATAGTTCAACGGAAATTTCATTTTTCAAAGCTATGCTTAGACTAAATAAATCATTAAAGTGACTAGAGTCCCATGTATTGTTTCCGTGATATTGATAGGTGTAAAGATTTGGCTTATCCTTGATCAGACACAGCATCTGGTTTACATGTAATATATTTATTAAATGGGTATCTTCGCCTTTGTCCTGGTTGGAATACTGAAAATCAAGCAGCATTTCTTTTTCACACATAATACTACCTTCCCATAGTCTTTCGTAAGAGTAATAAAAAATTTTCTTAGGTTTATCATACACCAATATCTGCGTTAAAATTGACCCCATCGCTTTGGTTTTATCAATCATAGCCTGCTGATATTCGAGCCTAGACGCATGATACCAATCATCATCGTCCCAACAACAAATTAGACTTCCGTTAGCGTATTTTATTCCAATATTCCTCAACTGGCCTAGAGAAAGTACCTGGTTGGGGGAAACAGGAATTGGAATGATATCTTCAGAGTCGTCAGATTCCAGAACTGATTTTGTCTGTCTGTCGTCAGATTTATAAACCACAATTAATTCTTTATTCTGATAAGTCTGCATTTTATAAATCGCTATAGATTTCTTTAAGAATTCATGGCGATTTTCGGTTATGCAGACGCACGAAATCAATGGAAGACTATTATTCATGTAAATTTATATAGTGTCTATATTAACAAATTAAAATAGCTCGCTTATTTTATCTACCTCGGTTATCCGGAAAATATAAGTCCCATATCTTCGGGCATTTATAAAATCCGGTTATTTTTGTAAAATTAAAAGCATTAGCGTTACTTTTAATTGATTTCTCTCTAGCTGACAGGTAGCATTCTAACATATGGCACTGAAAAAATCTAGTCCTTCGAATATAAGAAAATCGTCCCGTCCTCTAAGGTCTCCATATTTTTAACAATTCTGCCTTTTTCTATTTCAGCGGAACTAATTAGTTCTCTACTTGCTAGTTCATCAAACCAGACTACATAAAAGGTTTTATTATTTGAAAATTTCATTTTCTCATTAGCAGAAAGCTTATGGGGCAATATCTGGCACGCCTTTCCTGAAAAAAAGAATGAAGCCTCATTATTGTCAGAATATATCGGAACATTTTTTTCAAAATAATTGGGATGCATCCGCAGAAACGTTCCCAATTGCGAGTTTTTCCAATGAAGATCAGAAAAACCGGGAATACCGTCAGCATTCACAATTTCTTTATTTACCTTAAAAGTTTGATATTGGTAAAAGTTAAATACAAATGCCGGAACAATTATGACGAGGAATGCTAAAGCTTTTATGCCTTTAGAATTAAACCGATTGACAAAAAAAACACCCAGAAATACAAATATCATTATAAGAGGTATAAATAGCGGGGAAAATAAACGACTGTTAAGTGTTTCAAACCTAGATATACTTGCCGTAATAATCATAAAGCAAGAGTAAACAACAAAAAAAGTTGCACATATTTCAGGATAATCCAATTTCACTTTTTCCACAAATAGCCTAAAAACGATCAGTATGGCTATTCCAGCCAACAACATGCAGCCAACAGGTAAGGCCATGCTATAATGCATATGAACAGGTAACAATAACCAGTCATATATCGTGCTACCAAAGAGCAAGATATTGTCTTTAAAAGTGGCTATTGCCGGCTCACGGGACCCAAAATGGGTATTGGTTAAAAAGTAGTTTCTGATCAGATTTCCTGTCAGCAATAAACAAGATCCTATCCCAAAATAAATAAGGTGCAAAATTTTTGTCCGCAAGTTCAGATACCGATCTATCAAAATCAAAACCACCCCTGTCACAATCATCGTTATTCCGGCATATCTAGTAATACTTCCAAGTCCAGCCAAAAGCGCAGAAAGAAGCAAAGCAGACATTAAATGATTTCTGCTGTAAGACCGGAAGGCTAAAAAGAACATCAGTAACAGACATATGAACACTGTTTCCGACCAAAGAAACGCGTAGGCATATTGCAACGGGGCACTAAGCATTACTGATAGAAGAACTACCCATTTCGCTGGCTTATTATCGGTAAAACGTTCAGTAATATACCCGCTTATAAAAACTATAAAGAAAAACAGGCATCCATTAACAATCGGACCTGAATCGTATGGCTTCAACCCTGTAATCCAACTAATAATACTTAAAAAAAAAGGGTAAAATACCGGAAAGTCAACAAAAGGCTTATGATCTACAAACAAGAAAGTTCCGGTTTTATTAAAAAATTGAGATGAAGACGCGTACGCTATTGAGTCTGGCGATATCCCTAAACCATTGAACCTGGTTAATGCGATAATAAAATAAAATCCTATTGACGAAACGATTATACCATCAAGATGTTCCGTAACGACATCCTTTATTCTATGCCTCACATTCATATTTTTTTATCTAAGAAACATTAATTGGATTTACGTTAAAAATGTTGCATTTTATCTTCGACAATCTAAATTGATTCTCATATTGATTGTTATAAATTTACATATAATATTAAAACGAAATATAAAAATAGTTGCATTTTTGAAATTATTAAGAAAATATGTTGAATCCGGTTATTCTTTTATTTTCATATCAGCACCAAAATGTACCTATAGCCCTGCTATGATAAGATGAATCTTTTTACCATAAAATAAAGTATCTATATGAGGATATGAACAGGAAAAAAAATTGGTTTTTAAATTAATCTTACGCATATTTTGCTGGAACCAATGGAAGATCAATTACAAAATCCTATATTGTATATTATATAATCCATCAAAAAACAGAAACGGTGTATATAAGTCTGACTTTTGACGATGGTTGGAAATCGCAATATAGCAATGCCCTGCCTATATTAGAGAAAAATAAAATTAAGGCGACCTTTTATATCATTACCGAATCCCTTTATACTAGTGCCCCTGCATACATGAATCGGGCTCAAATATTGGTTCTGAATGGAAAGGGGCATGAAATAGGCTCACATTCAGTAACGCATCCAAACCTTGCTTTCTTATGGAATTGCAGACAAATCTGGAGATCAAGTAACGATCTTAAAATCAATGGATTAATCCCAGATTCATTTTCGTATCCTTATGGTAGAAATAATTGGATACTGCAAAAACTGGTGAAGAAATGCGGCTACCAAAATGCCCGAGCAGACGGAAATACCTTTAACAAAAAAAAATTCAACAAGTATGCAGTCCATGCCAGATATGTTAAAAATACAACTAGTGTAGGAGAAGTCAGGCTGTGGATAGCGGAGGCAAAAAATAACCTACTTGTTTTATCTTTTCATCAAATAGAAGAAAATCCTGGCGAGTGGGGTTGCAGCCCCGCGTTACTGGAAACTATTTGTCGGATAATAAAAGAATCATCTTTAATAGTCTTGCCTCTGACCGAAGCTATAAACAGATTTTCTTCCGGGAATTAATCGTCTGGGAATTATCCAAGAACTTAATTGTTACGGAAGGAAATTGACTTAGCTTTATATTTGCCTAATCATCGATAAAATGACATACTTAGAAAAATATTTTACTGCCCTATCAAACCCCAATCGAATATTTATTATAAAAGCGCGGAGATTTCTTTTATAATATCTAACGGAATATTTTATCCCGAACAATAAACTGAAATTTATATATTTACGACAAAGGCTCTCAACAGTTAAATAATATCTTAAAACGTTCATGAGAAATATTATTGGCATATCTGCGCTATACCATGATTCGGCCTGCTGCATTTTAAAAGATGGCAAATTATACGCTGCAGCTCAGGAAGAACGGTTTACACGAATAAAACACGATCCCTCAATACCTTATAACGCTTTTATGTACTGTCTTCAGCAGGCAGATTTAAACATTACGGATATTGACATGATTGCCTTTTACGAAAACCCTGACAAAAAACGCCAACGGCAGTTACTAAATTTAGAAGGCGGATCAGGTAATATTTTGCCAATTACGCTGTATAATTCAGAAGACATCCGAAAGATTTTACGGGATGATTTGGGATACGAAGGCCCAGTTACATTTATTGACCATCATTTGTCCCATGCAGCCAGCGCTTTTTATTTTTCGGGTTTTGGACAATCTGCAATATTGACTGTTGATGGTGTCGGCGAATGGGCTACAACGACGTATGCGTATGGAGATGAAAATGGTATAACCCCCCTACAGGAAATAATTTTCCCTCATTCTCTGGGTTTACTGTACAGTACAATCACTCATTACTTGGGATTTGAGGTCAATGAAGGCGAATACAAGGTTATGGGATTAGCCCCGTATGGAAACCCTACTTTCTTGAAGCAAATCAAACAGGTGATCATTAATGAACCAGATTGGGGATTTCATCTAAATATGGATTATTTTGATTTCCGTCAAAAAGACAGGATGTTCACTGATGCCTTAGTTGATTTATTGCAGCTGCCTCCAAGGTCCAGGAAAGACCATCTGCATCAAGGTCACAAAGATTTAGCTAAAAGCCTACAACTGGTTCTGGAAGAAATATTACTTGATAAAATAAACTATCTTTCTACTAAAACGCAGTCAGAAAACCTTTGTCTCGCGGGTGGCGTGGCGTTAAATTGTGTAGCCAACGGTCTAATAGCAAGAGAAGGACCGTTCAAAAACGTATTTATTCAACCAGCGGCTAATGATTCTGGAGGTGCCATAGGAGCGGCAGCAGAGGCGTATTTCGCCCATCACGGTAAAAAACCATCATCTGAACAACTAAAGGATGTTTATTTAGGAGGTGAATACTCAAATCAAACCATAAAGATGGTGCTTGATTCTACTAAACTTATATATCAGGATTTCACTTCTGATCGCCTGAAAATGTTACAGTCAGTGGCAGAAAGACTAGCAGGCGGCGCTGTAATAGGATGGTTTCAGGGCAGAATGGAATTTGGGCCAAGGGCACTTGGCTCCCGATCAATTCTAGCAGACCCGCGCGATCCCGGCATGAGGGATAAAGTAAACGCTTTAATAAAAAAAAGAGAAGGGTTTCGTCCCTTTGCCCCGGTTGTTCTTGAAGAGAATGTTTTTGAACACTTTGATATTCGCCACTTGTCTCCATTTATGCTGGAAACATGCAATGTTATTTCACCTCTGAATTTGCCTTCAATTACCCATGTCGACAATTCTGCAAGAGTTCAGACAACCAGCGACTCTTCAAATCCCATGCTTGCTATTTTATTAAAGGAATTTGATGAAATAACCGGATGCCCGATATTACTTAACACTTCTTTCAATATCAAAAATGAACCAATAGTATGCACTCCATATGATGCGATCAAATGCTTCATAATGACCAAACTCGATTATTTAGTGATCGGGGATTTTGTCGTTAACCGGGATGACAACTCAATTGAATTGTTGGAATTTCTCATTGAACAAAGCTACGAAGTTGCTGATGCAATAGACTATAACATTTATACATTCCTTTAAACCTGAACCGTATATGAACGCTGACGTAATCGGCATTTGGAAAGAACATCAAACAGATAGTGGATCTTCTTATTTACGAGATAACGCATTCCAAAACGACTGGTCTTTATGGGCGGATCATTCATTGATTCCACCGAAGACAAGAAAAAGGATCATTTTACTGGGAGAATCTGTAGCTAGAGGATACTTTTTCGACCCCTATTACAACCCAGCCATGGTCCTGCAAACACTATTGGACACAAACTGTGATGAGGAGTTTGAAATTACAGACCTGGCAAAAACAGATCTGAGACTGGTCGAGCTTCGCGATTTATTCCGTGAGTCTTTAAAATTGGATCCGGATGCAATTATTTTGTTTGCAGGAAACAATTGGATAACAGACTTATATATGTCAATAGATGAAAAAGATGCTGAAAATATCATTATTTCCCTGAACGGTAAAAGCATTAATGGAATCAGAAATTTCCTGGAAGATCGCATTAAAAATCTCATACACGAAGCCCTTGCAGAATTTGATTATTTGTCGAAAGAGAATAAAGTAAAGCTTTTTTTTATAATTCCTGAATATAATCTTGCTGATTGGCTTGAGTATGAGGATCACTTTAGTTCCTTTCATCTTACTGAGGATAAGATTTCTGATTGGAAAAAAGTCATCGGGCAGGTCGAACGTCAAAAAGAAAGCAAAAATGTTCTGAAAGTACTAGACCTTGCTGAAAAATTAATAGCAATTGATCCCGGAAATTCCTATGGTTACTATTTGGCAGGCAAATGTTATAGGAAGTTAGGAAAAACAGAAGATGCCCTGTTTTTTTTCCGACAGGCACGCGACTGGACGATTATATTAAAATCAATAGGCAAACCCAAAATATTGAGCGTTATTCACGATGCAATTATAAGCGCCGCACAACAGACTGATATTTCAATAATAAACCTCTCTCAAATATTTAAAGCTAATACCGAAGATTATATACCAGACAAGAATATCTTTCTTGACTATTGCCACCTTAATGCAAGGGGAATTCAAATTGCAATGAGTTATACCGCACAAAAAATCATTTCGATTTTAAAAGAAAAGATAATACCCCTTCAAAACTTAATTAATCTGTCAAAAGAAACTGGTCCAGATAAGAAGGTTGAGGCCAAGGCGCATGCTTTTGCAGCCATTCATAATGCACATTATGGTCAAAAGTACGACATTGTGTTATATCACTGTCAACAAGCTATCCTCGCCGATTGTCAAATCACAGCATTCCTTAAAGAGTACGCTGAACTAGCTACACTGAAAGCCCCAAATCTTATTTGCAAGCAATATGAAAATATTATAAAAAATTGGGGGGAACGGCAATATGGCGGGCTCAACCATCAAAAAAACAAAAAACTGATGGATATCATTCTCGTCAAAGCGATAATAAAATCTATTAAACATGAATATCCTAATTTTGAACAATATATAAAGATGCTGAGATCCGATCAGCATGCGGTCAACAATTTTGGAAAAATTAACCTCTTGGAATCTCCCTATGCTCTCCCTCATTACAAATTCTTTCTTGGGAAAAGAGTGCAGTTTTTTGAAGAATTGGCTTCCACTTCAAGTTTTTTTTTAGTTGTCTCAAAAATAATTCCAGTAAAACTTACCATAATTTACAGAATTCCGGATGCGATCTCAAATTATGAAAATGTGAGACTACGTGTTAATAATCGGGAGATATCAACTTTTTCTGCTGTTTCTACATGGAAAAAGACGGAACTGGTAATTTCTACAGAATATCTTCTTGCCGGCGTTAATATCTTAACCATACAGTGGCCAGTGCATTTACGGCATTCCGTTTTAAATATAAACTCAACAATTGATGACATTGCAGACTTCATAAATCCTTGTTTCGGACAAATACATGAGTTTTACGCATCCTGTTAGGAAAAACTTCATTGAAAACATCAAAGAGGAACAGATTACCAGTGCAGGACAAATATTCCCTTTTTATGTTCATATAGTCAAATCCAATTAACGACATATTAAAAAATCTCATCTTAAAGAATCTCATCAAAATTTACCTGATTATATACTATTTCGCCGAAAATAATACATAATCGTTACTGAGAATCTCGGTTTCGAATTCCTTATAGTCGGGAAAGCATTCGAGTATCAGGTTAGCCTGGGGACCCATATAATTTGAGGGTAGCAATATATAAAGCGGCCCGGCATGTCCGTGATGAACATAGGAAACATAGTCCGCTGGATCGAGATCGGAAACCACGGGCCTCAGAGTAATTACACGATTATTATTCGCTTCAAGTCCTAACTCGGGATTAATAAACACAAAAATTGCATTTTTATTCCTTTTATCCAGGCTGGTAATATGGTCTAGGGACACCTGATCAATATTTTGCTGGGCGAAGCCTGAAGATCCCCGGCCACTGATTTCGGTGTTCTTCTGGTAATTAGGCATTAAAGCCGAATAAGTAGCATAAGCAATAATGAAGCAAAATAACAAAAAAATAGTTTTAAAAGCTAGATTACTCCGCAGAACCATATAAACGCCACCCGGTATTATTATCAAACCAATAAGACGCAGGTGCCTCACTTCATAGGATATGTTGGCTTGCATTAAAAAGCTGTAACCAAAAAACACAATGGCCACTAAGTAAAACACGATGACCAGTAAAGAATATTTTTTTCCCGGTCCGCGACGTATTATTGTGATCACCAATAAAACACTAAGAACTGTAGAAATAACTAATATAAGTGATGTCCAAAACTGATTTGATGGCCCCAAACCATTACCGGAGATCAGCCCCCCAAAAATATCATCAACCGAGAACCCAGACAGTAAAGGTGAGGCCATAGGAAACCCCAATGCTACCCACGTGGGTTTTATACCCAGTGTAATAGAAGCGGGGTTCGGTCCCTTTGATAAATAACATAGGTATATAACTGCCAATGACAGGAAAGCCGGCATTCCTATCCAAATGCCTTTTTTTAACCAGTCGCCGATGGTATTTTGCCCAGATGACAATTTTAACCATAAATATAAGCATCCCGCTAGGTACACCCATAAAAAGGAAGATTTAAAGAAAAACCCAAGCAGGCCGGAAGCAAACAGAAATAAAACAAGCCTAATTCCTCTTTTATCAATAGCTGCACATCCCCAAAGGAACCATCCTGCAAAGCCAAATATTAAAACCTCTCCCCCGTTGTAAAACACATAAGGAATAAGAAATTCTTGCTGACAGGCAATGATACCTATGCTGATAGCTGCAACAAACGGACTGAATCCCACCTTTTTAAAGAAAAAATAAAAGCCCGTCAAACCCAAAACATTAAAGATCATGACAGTCGCAGCCGATGCCTGGCCTGTATTAATCCCGAAAATCGCTTTAAAAAAATAAGGTATGAGATATTGCCCTGGCGACCACCAGGTCAAAAAATCGGATAAATTGTTATTTATATTAGATGGGTCAGGTCTTACATTTAAATTAAACCCTCCCCCGTGCTCCATTGTTCTTAAAACATGAAAACCCCAATACGCATCGGGAAAAATTGCCATCGGTGAAATAATAACCCTCACACCTAAGCCTATGACAAGTATACAGATAAAAATAGCTATGGTTTTAGGGATATATTTTTCACGCAATAGCATAATACAAATAAAATATTAAGTAAAGCTAATATTTCTTTCCAAAACCGCATAACTACTGGCATAACCAAATTAATATCCAAATCAGCAACATATTTACTTTCGTTTTACAGATATTTTCAAAATCGTGGGAATGTTTCTTTTAAATAATACAAAAATTCGTACACCTTCGGATCTGTCCACCCCTCTCGGAAGTTAGGAATGAGAGGAAAAGGCTCGGATTGTTAGATAGATTTGAGAAAGAGATAAGTGATGGAAGAGAAAAAATAAGGACGTGTATAGTTCCGTTCATACCGAAATCTGATGAATGCACCAAATTAGAAATAGCACGAAAGAAAACCACAATTACAAAGCTGACTTTAATCAGCCAATTTATAAATTTTCACTAAATTAGAACTAACTAAAACCTGCGTGATTTGAGCTTCCCTATTGACGGCAATATACCATTAAAACATACCTGCCACTATTGTGTCGGAGAAAAATTTCTGAATGCAGAGATCTCGAGCAAGGGAAAGAAAAGAAACTGTGCCTATTGCGGGCGGTCGGCTAAGGGTTACCGCCTGGGAGAGATCGCCGAGCGTGTCGATACGGCATTTCAAATATTTCATATCCGGACCTCGGATGAAATGGACAGCATGGAAGAGCGGATGCATTTTGACCGTGAATCCGACTATAACTGGGAACGCTCCGGTGAGCAGGTAATTGATGCCATAGCCATCGCTATAGAAGCGGAAAATGAAATCGCGGAAGATATACAGGCTGTACTGGAAGATAAATATTATGATCACAGCAGCGCAGAGATCGGTGAGGAAACAGAGTATGCAAGCGATAGCTATTACACAACAAAGAGCCTCGAAGATAAAAGCTGGCAGCAGGAATGGGCGAAGTTTGAAAAGAGCCTGAAAACGGAAAACCGTTTTTTTAACCATGCCGGAGCCAAACATCTCACGGAAATATTCACGGGCTTGGAAGAAACCAAAACCGATAAAAAAAGCCCAATTGTTATTAAAGTCGGTGGTGACCACCCGATATCCAGTATTTTTAGGGCAAGGGTCTTCCAGTCTGATGAAAAATTGACGGAAGCCTTAAAACGCCCTGAACTTCACCTCGGCCCGCCGCCATCCGCCTTTGCCAGCAATGGCAGAATGAATGCACGGGGTATCTCTGTCTTCTATGGTGCCGAAGATGAGGATACTGCCCTTGCAGAGATTCGTCCATCTGTAGGCTCCCAAGTAGCGGTCGCAAATTTCAAGATCATCCGTGAACTCAAAATGCTGGACCTGCGTTCATTTGGCGATATTAAGATAGCCGGCAGCATCTTTGATCCTGCATTTGCGAGACAACTTGCTAAGGTGGCCTTTTTAGATGAATTGTCCCAGCAACTCACCCGTCCAATCATGCCCGATGATGAGCTATTTGAATACCTGCCTACCCAGGCAATCTCGGACTTTTTAGCAACGGAACCATCCTTCAATTTTGACGGCATTATTTTTCCATCGGCCCAGGTTGAAGGCGTTCATGCCAACCTGGTGTTGTTTAATAAGGCCGCACGTGTTCGAGAAAAAGCGTTGCCGAAAGGGACAGATTCAGATGTCCGTTTAACAGAGTGGGACATGGACAGGGTAAATCCTGTCTACAGCGTTATGGAGTGGGTGCCAGAACCTGGCGATGAAACAAAAAAGGAAACCAGCCTATTTGAAGATCTTTATGGCTATGCCCCCGAAAAGATCGACCCTGATAAACGCCCTGTAACGCTGGAAATAGACGTTGAATCGCTTGCTGTTCATGTTATCAATTCGGTAAAGGTCAACAGTGAGCGCCATTCTGTATCGCGCACGCGATACGGTCCAGACGAGATCACCGACGAGTAACGAATCATCCCAGATGAATCCCGGAAAGTTTCGTTAATTTCACCTGATTATGGAGACTATAGACATTTTCAAATCGGAATTTTCGCGGCTGTTAGCTGAATGCCGCGAAAAGAACGAGTTCGAATTCGTAAATGTTTTATTGGGTTACAAGGGAATGGGTGATATTTACGCGCTGACTCACTTTTATGAAAGTGACAGCCTATTTACCGAGTTTCCGAAACTGATGAGTGGTGATTTTGCCGATAAAAACACGGTGCGGCTGGGTCTGTTCCTTTATTGCCATTTCTTCGAAATGGATGAACTTTACCGGGTGGTCGGCAATCTTGTTAACATTGCCAATGGCGGCGGGTTCCAGCCATTCCTCTTTGATGATATCGGTGATGACGATCTTTACCCAAGAGAGAAAATCGCGAAAATTAGGGAGCCGGCTGTTAGCTGCGGTTTCGAACCACTCATGAATTGTTTCGATTTGGTCTATAGCAACCAGCTGCGCAACTCTTTCTTCCATTCCAACTATTCGATCAGCGAAGGAAATTATGTAAACACCTCGCGCAAGCATGAAATAATTATCGGCGGACAAGTCAAACAGGTGATAAGTATTGAAAAAGACTTGGCACCCTTGATAAGCGAAACGCTGGATTTCGCGCAGCATTTTTTTAGCGAGATCAGGAATGCCAAGCTGTCTTACAAACAAAACAAGGTTATCCTTGGTAAATTAGGCAACATTGAGCCTATCGTGCTCCTTGGCGATGCGGAAAAAGGATTGATCGGTTGGGAAAGTTCATCAGGTAGCGCCATAAAATTCACAGATGTCTCCGGCACCCCGTATCTCGGTGCCTGGAACATTCGGATAAATTCACCAAACAGGAAGACAAAGGAATTAGGCAAGCGTTTAAACGAGATCGTTGATAAGGATAGTTATATAACCAACGACCCTGCATTGCTCCAGCTGGAAAAGGAGATTGTCGCGCATTTCGACCGCGATCTCGTAAAGCAACTGGCCATACCCTTTTACAACTGGGGAAATAATACCGTCATCCTGGCCAAAAAGAAAAAAAGTGAACAGGAGTGCCTATTCCTGCTAAAGAATGCTCTGGCAAGATACGATCAGGCGATAAGTCATGAAAGCACATTTGCCCCTGCCCATTTTAACAAAATTCTAACTGAAAAGGAGATTGATGAATTAAGCGGCATTAAGCCTGTCTACTTTGACTTATATAACCAAGTCAAACCGCTATTAGAAGCGGATGGCTATCCGGCAGAAGTGTTGAGTGTATTGGGAGATTATTCCTACCAGGCGGCATTGGGCATGAATGATGCAATGTCGGCCGTTAACCTGTTCAAAGAATCGGCCAACCATTACCAGGCACTATCGGCGCTTGAGCCTGAAAATTGCGATGCCCTTTTCAGGATGGGACATAGCCTTTGGAAGGCTGCCACTTACGAAGAGAATGGCGACGGGACAGGAGATACAGAAAAAGCAAAAGCGGCATTTCGTGCGAGCCTGCGCTGCTCCCCATCAACAACCAAATATGCGATAGCGTTCGCTGACTTACTGGAATTCTGCGCTAACTACTTACCGGGGGACGGGGTAGATGAGTTAAATGAAGCGATATCTGTTTTATCAAGTGCCATAATAATGAATCCAGGTGATGTAGAACTGTTCTATAAAAAAGCCAACAGGCAGCTGTCTCTTTTCCAACGTTCCGAGGGCCAACAAGA
Source organism: Mucilaginibacter sp. RCC_168 (assembly GCF_041355315.1). Lineage (NCBI taxonomy): Bacteria > Pseudomonadati > Bacteroidota > Sphingobacteriia > Sphingobacteriales > Sphingobacteriaceae > Mucilaginibacter > Mucilaginibacter sp. RCC_168. Next base: position 194,740 of record NZ_JBFUPN010000010.1, on the reverse strand, counting down.
AAAAGAACGCCAGTTAGTTTTAGCGAAGTCCGATTTTGAGACGGCAATTCAGGGGAATGATCATAATCAGCGTTATCTGAATAATTACGGCGTGGCCTTGCTTGAGCTGGGGCGGAACAGTAAACGTGATGACAGTGAGGCATTGCTAAGAAAGGCTATTTCAATCATGGACGGACTCATTGCCGCACAACCTGAAGCGGTGAACTCCTACCTAAATAAAGCAAATGCACTGATCCGTTTGTATGATCTGTTTTCTGTTTCCGATGAACTCAATAATGCTAAAATTTTATGTGCGACTGCTAATGGGTTACAACCGAATAGTGCTGATTTTCTGCTGAACGAAATTGCGGCACGAAGCTAAACGAAAAGCAGCCGATTAACAGGTCCTCATCCACCAGTTCGTAACAACTCAATATGAACCTATTTGTGGTCCTTTCCACATCTCAAAGGACTCTTGTGCTACGAGTGGAGTTACCTGATGTCTGCCTGCCATGACTCCAATAAAAGAGCAACAAGGGTAACCACTTTCCGGTCCACGGCGCAGATCGGGTGACCGCGCCTACGATGGTAGGTGGCATGATGGCCCGGGTAATTCTCGAATACCAGCCCGATAAAGTTATCGAGAGTCAATTGCTAAAAGCTTTCATTGGCGAAAATCACACGCTCATGAGCGATTTTATTCTTGAACGTCTTCGACCAATTTCAGTCCGTACTTCTCTCAGATAGCCGAATTCGATGATCAGATTGAATATTGCTGTGCCTTGGTCTATATTACTTTATCCGAAGAAGACCGGTGTCCATCGGGACGTTTTGCTTGGCGCATGAAAGCAGCCGACATGGCGCTAATTACGTACAGAGCAAAATAAAAGTGGCTGAAATTCAAAAAGATAGCTTTGAACTCGTCGGCACCTTTTTTGAAAATTATGATTCCCATGCGGTGTCTAACAAGAAATTAATGGATTATATTGCCGGTGTCCGATATTAAATATTTATGAAACTCCCCAACTATCGAGTAAAGCACCCACGTCGCTGCTGGGTACTGAACGGAAATTTGTTTGCTTGTTGCGGATAATGAATCGAACAGGGCCGCTGTAAAACAGGCGCAGGTCATGGTTGAATTCGTAGGGGATTAATTCCAATTTGTCCGAACCACGTTGGTAGAAGGTTCGGCAGTTACGAAGTTCGTTAAGAAGGTTTGCATGGCAGCCGTATGGTAATTTCAGCGCTCTAAAAATTGAACTTGCCATGCCTTCGAGTTGCTGGTCATCCATATCGCGCGTGTCTGACATGTACAGGTCGCTTGTTCGTGTGATTTTTGCAGTCAATTGAGGAAAGCGCTGATCAAGAGCTTCCAGCTCGTGCTGTTGCTCCATTTTAAGTTTCAGGCTTTCCAATAATGGCAAGTTCATTTCGTCACGATATTTGTAGACGTCCCTGCCGATCAGGATGAGTTCGATACCATTGACCAGGCTTTGATAAGCCAATTCAACATACCCGACAGCCATGAAGTGATCGTGGCCGGATAGCGCCAGTTTGATGTGTTCGACATATTGTTTTTGGTTGTGGAAATGCAGGCTTTTCAGCATCGGCCACTGAGAAATCAGGCTGATTTCTTTTGCGGTTAGATAACGCGATTGAACTAAGAGAGCATGGGCCTGAAGGAGCTCATCCTTTTGCGCCTGACCTTCAGTATAAAGGTGTTCCAAGATTTTGTTTAATTCGGATTCAAGATCAAGAAGAGGCGTTTGCGCAAGTGCCGGAATTGCTGAACGCTCGGCAGTGCCGGCAGCGCGCTGGATAGCCAGTTCATTAAAAAAATCACTCCACAGGAACAGGATGTACTGGGAAAGGTTCTCTGCATTGTTGGCCTCGATCAGCTGACGGCTGCGGTCATCTATCGACAGTTCTTTTATATGGACAAAAACCGAGCGGATACGCTTCAGCATATCATCCGGCAATTTGTGAAAAAACTTCAATGAAAGCAGTTCGTAAAAAATGATATTTAAGTCAATCAGCAGAATGTTTCTTGGACTGGATTCCTCGTCTCGAATGGCTTTGATACCGGCAACAAATTCTGCCAGATCGATCTGTTCCAGCATCATCTGGTTCTTCAGATGCCCAAACCGGATCATTTGCTTGTGTGCGGCCGGCACCTGTTTTACCTTATTAAGTTTTCGTATAAAATTCTCTGAATCATAGCGACGCCCCATCTCTCCATAAGCTATCGCCGCCATCACCAGCAACTCCGAGCTGCTATCAATATCTGCTGCTGGCAATTGCCTGATTAAATTAAAACAGAGTTCAATATCATGTTCATAAAGTAAACCCATTCCATGTTTCAGCAAAATCTCCTTTACTTGTTCCGGATTTTTTATATCATATTTCTGGCCCGCAGTAGGTTTGGCTACCGAAAGTCCATACCGCGAGCCCTGGGAGGCGATCAAAAAAGCTGCGGCCTCGAATCGCATTTGGAAATGCGCATGTATTTTAATGGCAGCTTCCTCATTAATGATATTATTAAGTGGGATATGGATTTTGACCGTATCCAATTCTTCCCAATCGCTGGAACCTCTTTCCTTCGTCAAACGTCCATGCAAAGTAACAGCATACTCATAATATAATGCCTTTCCATACACATCGTACAACACGATGAGCCCTTCGCCAATTGGCCGGTTAAGCAAATAGCCTAAACGGGAAGTTTCAAAAGCATAGGATATCGTGACGCCATCCGCAAGCAATGGCAATTTTTCGACACTTTTGAGTTGAATACCAAATCGCTGATTGACCGCGCTGCTACCGTTGATCATCAATTCGACATCGAAATCACAACCTTTATCCGGCTTATCCAGACGGCAAATGAAACCACTATGTTGATTAAGGAAATTACCCAATGCACGTTCCGATGTTTCGCTATTTGCGGAAGGAAGATCAACGGTAGGGAAATCACTTAAAGCCATGTTTATTTTTTGGCAATATTATTTCTGGTTGATTAACATCGCGACGTATAAAGATAAAAGTCCGGGTTGAGATTCACAAATTTCATAGATAACCCAACCTGGCTTGCCCTAGCTCTCCAGATGCTATCCCTCGTACATACTAATTGGACCCCGACAAGTATTCTCCCATTCTTGTCTTATATTTCATTTTTCCAGATCAGGTGTTGGCAATAAGTGTGTAAAATAAATTATTAGGAATTTCAATTAACCATAAAAACTTTTTTACTACCTTCGTAACACTATCGGCAACGGTCGATATGTGTTTATTGAACGATTCATTGAGTAGCCTAATTTAGGCTTTATAACATATTGAAAGTCAAGGACTTACAGACATGGTTCGATTCCCGCTCTGAGTACAAATCCTTGATACATGCCCGTATCAGGGATTTTGTTTTTTTATATCCTCTCTTCTTCATTTCAATAGTCTGAATACTACTAAATACTACAAGCATAGTGCAGTCAAAGAATCAGACAGTGTGGCAGTAGGCAATTTATTTTAAATTCTCCAAGCCAAATGCAGCAAGTTTGTCAATAATAGGGAAGGTTTTCAGTCCAAGCTTGGTCAAACTGTATTCAACTCTTGGCGGTATTTCTGGAAATGATTTTTTAGAAATGAATTTATGTTCCACTAAAAAATTCAACTCTTGAATTAGCATTTTTTCACTAATACCAGGAATGGTTCTTTTAAGTTCACCATATCTTATAGCTCTTTCGTTTATTTGAAATAATATTAACAGTCTCCATTTACCACTCAATATGAATAATGATCTCCTTACTGGGCAGTTTTCGTCTGATTGTAAAATAATTTTCTGATTTTTTTCTATTGACATTCAATGTTTCTAACTATTTAGTAAGTACCTAACCATTAGGTATGTACTTGCACAAAGGTAAGTTTCCCCCTACTTTTGTACAACTAATTTCATAAATATAACCTATGTCACAGGTAGAAACAAACAAGCAATTAGCCATCAAAGATTATCAAAGAATTCTTGGTGATTTAGATGTCGCTGGAGTAGATGAATATATCAGTAACAAAAAATCATAGAAAATGGAAAATTAGCCGGGCATTGGATGCGATAATGCCGATGCCTGATAATCTTGGTAATAATAATCTGATGTTCTAAATTAAAATTAAAACCGTATCCACTAAATAATTAAATAAATGACAGCAAAAGAAGTAGTAGAGTATTATTCTATAGCTCTTTCAAAAGGAGATATATCTACAGCATTTTCATATTTCAGCCCTGATGCGAAATGGCATCAACCCGGAAACAATAGGTTTTCTGGAACAAAAACAGGAATTGAAGCGATTGGCAAAATGCTTGTCGAAATGATGGTAGCAACCCAAGATTCATTGGTTATCGAACCGTCTGGAGCAATGATGGTTAATGGAAATTTTGTCTCTTGCCCTGTTCGTTTTAGTGCTAAAAGTGGTGCTAAAGCAGTTGATATGAATGGTAGTGATTTGTATGAAGTTACGGATGGAAAAATTGTTCAAGTTTGGCTATTTTCTGAAGACCAGCCTGTTGAGGACGAGTTTTGGAAATAATTTATCGAAAATATCTTTAAAAAAATGGCTGATATGAAGCCACTGACCACTTTATTCCAAAAGCCCGGTTAAAACATTTTGCAACACTTTGGCAAAGCTTACTATCTAAGGTTAAATGCCTTTTGAAAGGCATAAACGATTAAAAGAGTGTTTGTCGCGGAATAGTATGGCAAACGCGTACTGAGTACGCGGTATCCTCTAAAAATGATTGGATAGTTTGTAAGGTTGGGAGTACTTAAGGAAACAACACATGGTCGTTGTTTCCTTTTTTTATGCCAATAAAATCATATTAATCAAACTCTGCAGTTCAATCTTATTGGTTCGATTTTTTCAAGTTAAGAAATTTGACAAATTTTATATGGACTAAAGAACAAGTAATAGAGATTCCGAGTGGACAGATCCTGCAAACTAATAAACAGCTACTCAAGGTGATCTATCTTTAACAGAATAATTTAACCCGATTTTTAGAATGCAGCTGTCTTGAATTCCGGAAATCTCCAACTACAGTAACGAACGAGTATATTCTACCGTTTTTCTTCCATTAATTCATGTCCAATTGTGTGTTTGCCATAGCTTAATCGCTTAAATTTCTTAGTTGCAAACGTTTGTGTCAAACTTAGTTAATTCTTCACAAAATTTTAAATATCAGTTAGCATAAAGCGAGTTATCAACGGTTAAATTGATGTTTTATTGTATTAAAAAGGCAGGCAACAAAAATAATATAAGTCTATAGCCCGCAATCGTTTGCGTTTAGATATTTCACCTGATTGAAATTAACTCCACATACATTCGAATTAACCCAAGCTTAACCAAAGAGTAAAGCTATAGTTAAAGGCGATCACAAGTCAACTTAAAAAATTCATGAATAGATTAAGAACATCTTAATAGATGCACAGCGTCGCTTTATGATTCATTACTAAAATCTTATGAAAATATTTAATCAAACTTCAATTAACCAAATCACTACTCAACTAATCAATTATGAATGTAAAACTCTACAAAAAACCCAATGGGGTAAAGTGGACATTTTTGATGGCTCTCCTGCTATCATTTACAACTGCCGTAGCGCAGATTAAGGTAACCGGAAGAGTAACCGATCAAAATGGCCCATTACCAGGTGTCACGGTACAAATAAAAAACAAGCCTGGCACCGGAACAATTACAAATGTGGATGGTGAGTATCGTTTAACCGCATCAGACAACGATATCCTGGTTTTCAGAATGGTCGGTTATCAGATGAAAGAACTTCCCTTAAATGGAAAAAATCAGCTAAATGTAAAGCTGGTTGGATCAGAAAGCGGTCTTAATGAGGTTATTGTTACCGGGTATAAAAATATTGACCGCCGGAAAAATACATCAGCCATATCAAGCATAACCAGTAAGGATATTGAAAACTTACCGGCAGCAAGCCTGGATGTTTTATTACAAGGCAAACTCTCTGGAGTAAATGTTCAGAATTTTAGTGGGCAACCGGGAGTAAAGACCTCTCTTGTTGTGCGGGGTAATACTAAGATTTCAGCTTCATCCGATGGTTTTGACAGCGATAACCTATATAGTAATCCGTTATACGTTATTGATGGCGTACCCATTGCAGACGATGAAGTTAGAGCTTATGACCAGACAGGGACAAATTTCCTGGCCAGTTTGAACCCCAATGATGTAGAATCGGTAGATATATTAAAAGATGCATCAGCGGCAGCCCTATATGGCTCAAGAGCGGCAAATGGAGTTGTACTAATCAAAACCAAAAGGGGAAAAATTGGTGCACCTCGTTTTAGTTTTAATACATATCATGGTATTACACCAGCACCCAGCAAAGTATCAACTTTAATTGGAGCAGCAGAACGCCGGCAAAAATTAGATCTGATATACAATTATGCCAATGCCACACAGCTGCAAAACAGCATCCCTCAAATGCTTACCGATAGCTTAAATCCAGCTTTTAACAATAACACTGATTATCAACGACTTTTTTATCAAACCGGCTCTATCCATAATTATGATATCTCTGCTTCAGGAGGTTCTGAAGCTGTTAATTATCGTATTGGAGCAGGAATGTATGATGAAAAAGGTGTTGTTATTAACACTGGATACAGAAGATATTCTTTAAACAGTAATGTTGGCATCAATTTTTCCAAATCCCTGGAGCTAATTACCAGTATCAGAGCATCGACAGGTAAAAGGTTAGCCGGTAAGGGTGGCAGTTACCGGGATGTTTTTGCGATCAATCCAATCAGCATGCCATCCTCCTTATTACAAATGAGCGAACAAGACCTGAGAAGTGTGGTTGATCCATATTCCTTTCAACGCAATGATAATATCAATACGGATATCAGCGCCAATGGAGAATTACGATATAGTTTTTTAAATGATTTCAGGTTCAGCACCCGCGGAGCGATAAATTATTCGACACAAAAAAATGATTATGCCTCACCCTCTACTTTAAATGCCGACGGGCTGGCTTATGCAAAATCAAACTATAGTCAATATACCAAATACGTATTAACCAATAACTTACTTTGGATAAAGACCATTGCGAAAAAACATAATGTAAATATTACCGCGGTTCAGGAGTTTGAAAGCAGGAGAAATGAAGCCATTTATTTGTCGGGTGTTGGAATACCCAATGATAACATCCAGGTGGTGAAAGGGGTAAGCAACACAAATTTAAAGGGCTCCTCAGATCTATCTACCTATGCTAAGTTATCCTTTCTGGGAGCCGTTCATTATGATTATGACAGCAAGTATTTATTTGATGCTGTATGGAGAGCCGATGCTTCGTCAAGATTTGGAAAAAACAATAAATGGGGCTATTTCCCATCAATGTCCATAGGATGGCTGGCCTCTGAGGAAGAATTTATAAAAAAGTTTAGCTGGATAAATGAATTGAAAATAAGAGGCAGCTGGGGCAGAACAGGTGATGAAAGCAGTATTGGGGACAGGGATCGTTACAATGCATACATAGCAGGAAATGCAAATTATTCTGGGTCAAGTGCAACAACTTATGGAGGTGGTACAGCTATAATCCCGAATTATAATGGCATAACCAACGACAACATAACCTGGGAACGATCAGAAGAATGGAATGCAGGGATTGACGCCGCTTTGTTTAACGGCCGGCTCAACTTTTCGATAGATGCCTATACAAGGAACACAACGGGGCAAATGCTGCGAATTACAATTCCTGAATATACGGGTTATACCAGCACTTTTACAAATGCCGCCGGAGTGCGTAATTCGGGACTGGAGTTCACCTTCAATGGCAAAATATTGTCTGAAAAAAGTGCTTTTCAATGGAATCCGTCCATAAATATCTCCTTTAACAGAAACATGGTAACCGCATTGCCAAATGGCAACCGCGATTTATATTATGGTAACGCGGTATATATTGTTGGCAAACCCTTGAATATGTTTTACGGTTATATTGTTGATGGCGTAATTAACTCGCCAAGCGACTTAATTGTTAATCCATATACGGGCGCTGTAGGTGCAACTAAGTGGGGTAACTTAAAACTGGGTTATCCTAAATGGCGGGATGTTAATGGCGACTATTACATATCCGATAACATAGGTCAAAATGACATTACCTTTTTTGGAGATCCGAATCCCTTTGTAACCGGTGGATTTACAAACTATTTCAGCTACAAAGGTTTTTCAGTACAAATTTTAACCACCTTCACTTTCGGGCGTGACATCATCAATAACACACTTGCTCAACGCTTGTCAAATGGCCTGTTTTACGGAAATCCTAAAGATTTTGCCAAAGCATCAATAACAGATATCAGTCAATACAATTACTGGCGACAACCGGGTGATAATGCAACCCTCCCTGCATTAAATCCATTTATGGGTTTATACGCCTGGCGATCAGGACAATCCATATTCAAGGAACCAGGATGGTATGTCCGTATCAAGAATATTAACCTGGGCTACCGGTTTAATGCTCAAAACAACAAATGGATGCAGCGTGCCAAGATCACCAGCTTAAGATTATACAGTACTATTGACAATGTGCACATGTTTCAAAAATTCTCTGGCATTGATGCGGAACGTGTTGACGGACAAGGCTATGATTATGGCGATGGTTACCCACTACCAACCAAGTATACTTTTGGCTTACAGATTGAATTTTAACCTATTGAATACCAATCATGAAACATCATAACAAACATTATAAAACCTTTGCTTTTGCATTATTGCTGGCTATTTTAATGGGTTTTACTTTCTCCTGCAAGAAAGCGCTGGAGAACAAACTTACCAATGACACCTATGCAGATACCTACTGGAAATCTGCAGGCGATGTAAACGGAGCGCTATTAGGCGCTTATGGCCTGTTCAGAAAAAGCATGAATCAAAACAGTTGCTTCTTTATATGGGGCGATGCACCGGTTGGCTTATTCAATTCGGATGAAGGTACTAATTTAAACAGAGTATATCTGGAAGGCTTTTTTGGGGTACCATACAGGGAAGAGGGCGCTCATAACTGGACTAATTGGTACAGGGTTGTTGATTTGAGTAACCTGGTTATTGAACACCTAACTAAAATGCCCGATGATAAATTTACAAACGACCAAAAAAATACTTTTTTAGGTGAAGCTTATTTCCTGCGTGCCTTATCCTATTTCTACATGACGCGGGTATGGGGCGATTTGCCCTTGCAGCTTACCGCTACCACAACAGCCGGCCAGGCAAAATACATCGGAAGAACAGACGCTGCTATTATATTAAAACAAATTATTGCTGATGCACAAAAAGCATCCTCTTTGCTTAGCTGGGAAAGCCTGAATACTTATGAACGGAGAAGAGCGAGTAAAGGTGCAGCATTAGCCTTACTGGCACATGCTACCGCCTGGCAAAATGATTATGCCAATACGGTGCTCTATACAGATTCATTGATCAACAGGGCCGACCTTTTTCACTTACAACCAATGGGTTCTATACGCCAGGTATTTAAAAACACAACCGAGCCGGAAAACATTTTTGTTATCTCCTCTAAAAACTCGGAAAACGAAGCAAGTGAGTGGACAGATTTTTCATTTTCGGCAACCATTGCCTTTATCACGGTTAGTAATGGTTACATCGCCAATATGCCTATGAATGTACCACAATACTATCCTCCACAATCAAAAATAAATGAATTGTATGGAACCGATAATACCGATAGCCGGAAAGATGAATTTTTTAAAGCAAGTCCGTTTGGCGATGTAAATAAGCCTTCGTTAATTAAGTATGCTGATATAGCTTATCAAAATCCTTCAACCAAGTCTGATCCGCGTTCTGAAAGCAATTTAATTGTATTCAGGCTGGCAGATATGATCTTGCTAAAAGCCGAAGCTCTAAATGCCCTGGCCCGAGACGGGGAGGCACTTGTAGCCGTAAATACGATAAGGGCCAGAGCAGGTGCAGCGCCATTAGCAAGTTCAGGATTGATACTTAAAAAGAATATTCTGCAAGAAAGACAGCGAGAACTAATTGGCGAAGGTCATAATTATTTTGACATCGTCAGGAATAGTTCTCAGATCGATAAGGGCGGTCCAAATTATTTTACTCAGCTAACACCCTGGGCAATGTCTGTTGATCGCTTTAAACAAAAAGGATACCTGTGGCCAATTCACAACAGTATTTTAAATGCCAACCGGTTAATCAGCCAAAATCCATGGTGGATGGGGAAATATTAATTCAACACTCAAAACTTACATAACATGAAAAAAATTATATATATACCTGTTGCCGCATTTATGCTGTTGCTGGCAATCAGTTCCTGCAAAAAAGACCCTGTTATTGATGGAGGGCTTTCCATTGCAAAGGTAAATATGAGCACTTATGATTACCTGAAATCAAACAGCAGGCACCTGTTTGATACTACTTTACTGATCGTTGACAAAGCAGGGATGAAAGATATGATCAATGGGCCGGGGACTTTCTTTGTCCCTGACGATTATGCCATAGCCTCTTATTTGGCCGCAAAACAAAATGATGCAAGGAAAATTGATGAAAGGAAAAATTTCACAATAGACACCTTGTTTAAGTATTACTCAGCCCAAATGCTTAAAGATTCAATGGGTATTTATTTCTTTCCGCTCAAGCTTTCCAGGGATGAACTCAGCGCAAACGGGGTCCTGTACCAAACCAGTACCCCGAATATAAAGCTGATGGTTTCGTTGGAGGAGAATGCAGATGATTATCAGGTAGATGGCATTATATCCACAAAGCCCAAATATATCTATTTAACAAAGATCAGAGGCGAAAAAGACCTGGTAAATAGTAATGGCACTACATCGGATCCATCTGGGAACCCTCAAAAACTGGATATTAAAGTTTTGTGCCAAACAACCGGTATTATAACCAATAATGGTATAATACACGTATTGTCAAACCAGCATACCTGGACATTTAAACAATAATTTCCCTTATAATTTTTAAATATAATGAAGAAATATATAAAACTATTAAGCTTAGCATTGTTCGCCGTGATCAGTATACTAAGCTGTAAAAAAACAATTCCTGGTTTTTTAAGTGATAATGTACGTTATTCTGCTGATCCGCTTACCGTTAACCAGGGCGTATTCCTCATTTCAAACGGGATAATACCAGATAACTCTACCCCACCTTTTAAAATCACTTTACTAAACGTACGTAATATAACTACGGGTGCGAGAGAAGAAACCTTTTTTAAGGAGTACGATGTACCTGTCTGGAAAACAGCTTATAACCCGATAACTGACACAACCTTAGATTTGATCAACAAAAAAAGAGCATTTGAAAAGAAAGTTCCATTCTCTGTTCTGGAGAAAAGCGGACAGTTCCTGTTTACACAAGCAACAGAGAACGTGCCTCCGGGTCAATACCTGATTGATATAAAAATTGAAAACCCGCACGGCACCAAAACTTATATGGGGGTATGCAAGGTGATCCTCAATCCTGTTGTACAATATGAATATGTGAATACCCCATATTTTATTGCCTTGCCTGCAAATACTGAAACCGGTATACGGTTTCCTTATGACGATCAATGGATTGATGCAGACAAAGGGCAGTCAACAACTATTACACTTAATATTAAAAGAGTTGCCGCAAGCCCCAATCAAATAGTTTTAAAAGTTCTGGATAAAAATGGTGCGGTTTTCCCGGGAGCTGCATTGGAAAGAAGACCAAGCGGTAACAGTTTTTTAAAAACCCTATCAACATTTGCTTATAAAACAACGGTAACTGATACTGCGGTATTATATGATTACGCACAAACAAGATTTCCAGATATCTATTGGGATTCACAAAGCAACGGGTTGAACTGCTATTACCGCATATACGATAAATACATTGCATCAATCGATACTGCCGATAGTAAAAATTGGAATCCTCCGAGTCAAATTCCTTATGGTACCTGGAATAAACAACCAGTTAAACTAAATATCAGGTTTAATACTAAAATAAATCAGCCTGGTAAGTATATCTATGAACTACGGTTAAAGGCTACAAAAAAGTAAATTACAAAATGATAAGGGTGCCGTTAACCGGGCACCCTTGCATGAAGCCCAAACGATTCGATAAATTTCCGGTCACTTGTATAAAAGTGATTTATGATATTCCTTATAGCGTTTTTTGCTGGTTCGATATCCACTTGAATCTTGTTATTTTTAGTATTGGTAATACTCTATGTTTTGCTATATGATATAAAAGTTTAAAATAACTGTTGCCTAATCTTCATCAACTTGAATATTGTTTTTAGCCATTATTGAAATACCGTTTAATCGGAATTTTTTCTACCCATGTAATTCCTTAATCCACTATCTGGATTTATCATTTTAAACATACGTGGCGATCTTCAAAATGATAAAATCTTTGACCGAACTTTATTAATCTTTAGTGAAATCGTTTCCGGTTTTAATATCGATAATAGTTGGTGGGATCAATTCTTTATACCCCCTCATTACATCTTCTAAAACAAAGCTAAATAATTCTGTTGCTTCATGGGATAGTATTAATTCCTGTAATTAGTCATTATAATTATTATTTATAAGATTCACTTTTGCTCATCCTTCGGGGGAAACCGCTGCGAACTTGCGGCTTCTGTAAGATGACAAATGTTGTGTTTTTATGATAAAAAATTGGCTGCCTGAATCTACTTCAAAAGTAATTTTACGCTTGCAAAGCTGCTACAATTCTAAATCACGTTGCTGCTAAATTATAAACCAATAAAGCCGACTGGCAAGTTCTGTTAAGATTTCGATTTAAGTTATTAAAGGCTTGATCGATCCTGTATACTTTAATTTAATCGTATTCAGAAAAGTACAAACCGGCCCAGCTCTACAATCGATTGCAATTTCATTATGAGACCTATTATGAAAGAATAAATCAAGAGAACTTGTTTCGCCGGTCACAGATTCGTGGCCCGCAGTAAACTACATCGGTATCCATATTATGGATTTTATAACCAATAAATCCGAATCTGATACAAGCTACCGGTTAAGCAACCAATTAAGTAAACCGCTCTTTTATTAAATAAAGTCTTCTTCAAACCGTATGGTTTATTATTTCAGATGAATTAATTCATCTATCACCTAACCCATTAGAAATGCAAAGACCTGTTTGATATAAGTGCTGAACCTTACTAATTTCTCAACCAATGTTTTCAATTAATAAACCACAATATGAAAAAAAAATATTTACTAAGCACTTTCATGAGAATGACGGTTATAATAGTATTTATAAGTATTACTATTATAAATTCCACGTATGCGGCTAATAAACTGGCTCATTTGCGGCATACAGATTCTGACATAATCAAACCAGCCATAAGCAAGATTATAACAGGTAAAGTAACCGATGAAAACGGTTTAGGATTACCGGGTGTGACTGTTAAATTAAAAGGCACTACCACTGTGGTCGGAACCGACGTTAATGGCGCGTACCGAATTGAAGTGCCTAACGACCAGGCGGTACTCGTTTTCAGTTTTATAGGTTATGCGTCAAAGGAAGTTCCCGTTTCAGACAAATTGGTGGTTAATGTATCGCTAAGTAGTGATTCTAAATCATTAAACGAAGTTGTTGTTGTTGGTTATGGAACACAAAAGCGTGCCAACGTAACTGGAGCGGTTTCGTCTGTAAGTGGCAAAACAATATCAGCTTTACCTGTCGGCGGTGTCGATCAGGCTTTACAAGGTCGGGTGGCAGGTTTAACAGTAACCAATAATGGTTCGCCGGGCACCGCGCCAATTGTACAGATACGTGGTGTAAGTTCTGTAGGTTACGGATCAGATCCATTGTATATTATTGATGGTTTTCCCGGTTCTATCGGTAGTCTCGATCCAAGAGACATACAATCAGTTGATGTACTTAAGGATGCAAGCGCTGCCGCGATTTATGGTTCAAGAGCGACTAACGGCGTTATCATCATCACAACTAAGAAGGGCTCCAGTGGCAAAGTGGTTTTAAGCTTCGACTCATATGCCGGATTTCAGGAAGTTACCAAAAAGTATGACCTTCTCAATACAAGCCAATATGTACAATACGAAAGGGCTTTGAATGGAGCCGCCGGTATTGGCGTACCGCCACGATTACAACCGGCAAACTTTAATCAGCCCATTTATGCGGGTTCTTCGCAGACCTTCGCCCAAACCAATACAGACTGGCAGGATGCCTATTTCAAAAAAGGAATTGTACAGCAGCATGCTGTTTCATTAAGCGGCGGAAATGAGAATTCACGCATATTTACATCTGCCAGTTACTTTGATCAGGATGGTATTACCGTTGGAACTAATTTCAGCCGCAAAAGCTTCCGGATAAATTCTGATCATAATCTGAGCAAGTTTATTACAATCGGCGAAACATTCAATGCCTCGGTAACCCGGCAACGCTTTGGCATTCCTCCAGGCAATAGAACGCCCATTACCAATGTGATAAGGATGCAGCCATACTTACCTATTTACAATCCAAATAATGCCGGCGGTTTTTTTGGTCCTCAAAGCAGTTTTGACGGCGCCGACCCGGTAAATCCGATAGAACAGGCATTGATTAACGAAAACCGTAATTATGGTGTCGGAATTCGCGGTAACGCTTATTTAACGGTAAAGTTTACTCCATGGCTGAAATTCAATTCTACCTACGGTATTGATTACGGAACAAACAGGCAAGAGCAATATACCCCAATCTATAACGATGGCGGTACATCAAGCAGCCCGCTTGCATCGATAACCGAAAATACTGGGACCGGTACAACTACATTGTACACACAACAATTAACTTTCGACCACACCTTCGCCAGCAAACATCACGTTTCGGCTGTGGCAGTTTACGAAGTGCAAACCAATCGCAGCGACAGTCAAAACTCTTTTGGCAATCAAAACAACAACATTGTACGCACACTAAACAACGCTACAAATACAACTACCAATTACACTTATAGTACTAACGTTCTGCATTCATTAGTAGGCAGGGTGGGATATGACTTTGAGGGGAAATACCTAATTTCCGGTTCAATACGCCGCGATGGTTTGTCGGTTTGGGCCCCCGGCCACAAATATGAAAACTTCCCTGCAGTTTCGGTGGGATGGAAAGTTGACCAGGAAAGTTTTATGAAAAGCCTTAAATCAATAAGCGAATTAAAAATACGAGGCGGTTACGGCGTCACCGGGATAAACGGAACTGTATTGGGAAATTATCCTTACGTTTCCAATGTTTCTGCGGGTGGTACAACATATCCGTTTGGCAACCTGGCAACAGGTAATAACTCAGGTAACGGATCTTTTTATAGTGCGTTGAGTAACTATTTCCTTCATTGGGAGATAACAAAATCAACAAACATAGGTTTTGATCTGGGCTTATTCCAAAATGCATTTACGCTATCGGCCGAGATTTATAAAAGAAAAACCGATGCTCTGATCTTAACCGTACCGGCACCGCCAAGCCAAGGTGTTGGCGCTCCGTTGGTAAACGTTGGCTATATGCAAAATACTGGTATTGAATTGACCGCAGGTTACCACAAAACATCCGGCGACTTTAAGTATGATGTATCAGCCGTATTTGGATTAAACAGAAATAAGGTGACATCATTAACAGGAACTGCAAATGGTACAATAACCGCGGGCGGCGATGCTGATTTTGGTGGTGGCGGCCCGCTCACGAACACTTCGGTTGGACAGTCTATCCAGTATTTCTACGGCTATGTGGTAGAAGGTATATTCCAAAATGCATCTGATGTAAGCGGTCATGCAACTCAAACTGGTGCGGCACCAGGCGATCTGAAATTTAAAGATGTTAATCACGACGGTGTAATTGACGCTAACGACAGGGTTAACCTGGGCAGTTACCTCCCTAAATTTACCTATTCATTAAATTACTCCGCCAGTTACAAGAATTTTGACCTTGCCTTGTTTTTCCAGGGAGTATATGGCAATAAAATATTCAATGCCGAAAAAATCATCGCAGAAGGTATGTCGAGGCTATTTAACTCAGATGTTAATGTGCTAAAAGCCTGGACTCCCACCAATACCAATACCAATGTTCCGAGGGCTATTTCAGGAGACCCTAACTCGAATGTAAGGCCATCATCCCGCTGGGTGGAAAGCGGTTCATACCTTCGCTTGAAAAACCTCCAGTTAGGTTACAATTTGCCAGCGCCGTGGCTTAAAACGGCTACTAACAATTTAGTAAGCAAAGTGAGGATCTATTTATCATCAACAAACCTATTCACCATTACAAAGTACACCGGGCTTGATCCTGAGGTAGGTTCCAAAAACGGAACGCTTACAAACGGTATAGACTATGGTCAATACCCATCGCCAAGAGTGTTCCAGGTAGGTTTACAGGCAACATTTTAATAATCATAAAATTGGTATATTATGAAACGTAAAAAAATTTATTTTTTGTCAACCATTATCTTATTAACGATAACGGCCATTGTTTTGTCCTGTAAAAAAACGGCGTTAAATACATCTGACCCCAACAACCTTACTACGGCAAACTATTATAAAACAGCAGCGCAATTAAAATCGGGAGTTAACGCCATTTATGCGGTTATGCATCAAAACAACCTCGTATCCCGTGAGTGGTATTATCTGCATGATACAAGGAGCGACGAAGTAGCGCCTGGCGGTGGACAATTGGAAGCTCCAAGGCTCCAATTGCTCAACAATACCGACGATCCTACAAACTCTGTGATGAATTCTGTATGGAGTGGCTGGTATACGGTAATTTTCCGTGCAAACGTTGTAACAGACAATGCGCCAAATGTTACAGATGACGTAGCCGACGCGAAAAAATCAGTGGGTGAGGCAAAATTTCTTCGTGCCTGGGCTTATTTCGACCTGGTTAGCATGTGGGGCGGTGTTCCACTGGTAACATCAGTTCCCAAAAGTCCTACCGATTTTAAACCACGCGCCGATGTTGCCGCTGTTTATGCGCAGATAGTTCAGGATCTTAAAGATGCCGCAGCAGTACTGCCCGGAAAATCAGCTACCGACAAGGGACGGGCCACGGCATCTGCCGCCTATGCGATGCTGGGCAGGGTGTTAATGCAACAAGGTAATTATGCTGATGCCAAAGCTGCATTTCTTAAGATACCGACCAGCGGGGCCGATGGCTATTCGTTAACTGCCCGTTATCTTGATAATTTTGAGTTAGCCACCGAATTTAACAATGAATCAATTTTTGAAGTTGTATTTGTTGATAAAGGAACCAATGGTTACAACTGGGGTGGCGAAAGCGCAACTGAAGAGCAATCAACAGTTAGAAATCAGGAATACTGCCCTGTTGCATGGAGAAACCTTATTCCTTCAAACAAATACCTGAATGAATTTGAAAACACAGCTACCGGTGCAGTAAAAACAGACCCCCGTTTTTCATATAGCGTTTATCAGACCGGCGACCTTTATAATAATGGCCAAAGCACTTTAACTGATGCCGATCAAAACGGTAATTCATCAGTGTTGAACGGCGTCACCAAAAAGATTAGCTGGCGTAAATTTATGATCATTTACCAGGAGAGCGCAAGTACTGCAAGCTTCCACCCTGGTGGTAACAACCAACGTATTATACGTTATTCGGAAGTTTTACTTAATCTTGCCGAGTGTGCTAATGAAACGGGCGACATAGCCGGAGCTGTAGCATACCTTAATATGGTGCGTGCAAGGCCAGATGTTGCCATGCCTCCTTATCCAACAGCTCAATTTCCGGTTACTTCCAAAAACGATGTGGTTAAGGCTATCATGCACGAAAGAATGGTGGAATTAGGCGATGAAGAAGTGCGTAACATCGACATTTTAAGATGGCGCAAAAAAGGATATTTCACTACCGAGCCCATTGCTTCATTCCATGCTAACAGGGATGAGTTATTACCTATACCTCAAGCCGAGTTGGATAATAATCCCCTTGTTTCAGGGCACCAAAATCCAGGCTATTAATTTATTAAACCAATTTTTAAAGCAGGCGGCTTATGGGTCGCCTGCTTTTTCTTATATTAATTGTTAAATTATGAAAAGGCTTCTTATTGGTTTTACTGTGGCTCTGCTAATTTCTTCCTGTAAAAAACATACGCTATTTGAACAAATACCATCTTCTGTTTCCGGCATTATGTTTAATAACCTGATTACAGAAAACGATTCGATTAATCCTATCGATAACGCAACTGTATATAATGGCGGAGGCGTTGGCATAGGTGATTTCAATAATGATGGTTTACCGGATATTTATTTTGTAGGCAACATGGTACCTAATAAGCTATATCTTAACAAAGGCAATTTTAGGTTTGAGGATGTTACCGCCAAGGCAGGAGTAGATGGTAAAGCCCGTTGGGGCCGCGGTGTTGCAGTAATTGATATCAATAACGATGGCTTGCCCGACATATATGTTTGCAACTCTTTTGCAAATGAGCCGCAAAAGAGGCAAAATTTATTGTATATAAACCAAGGCATTAACACAAACGGCGTACCTGTATTTAAAGAAGAAGCGAAGGAATACGGCCTTGATAGTCAGTTATTTTCTACAATGGCCAGCTTTTTCGATTATGATAATGACGGCGACCTCGATATGTACCTGACTGTTAATGAGCCGAACCCTGCGGAGTTTCCCAATCAATTCAGGCCTATTAATATCACTGGCACCGGCAGAAGCACGGGACGATTATATCGGAACGACTGGGACCCGAAACTTAAACATCCGGTATTTAAAGATGTATCATTAGTCGCGGGGATTAAAATAGAGGGATATGGACATGCGGCAACTATTGTTGATATTAACCTCGATGGCTGGAAAGACATATATGTTACAAACGATTTTCTGTCGAATAATATATTGTATATCAACAATCATGACGGCACTTTTACTGACAAGTCAAAGGTGTATTTTAAGCATACCTCTTTCAATGCTATGGGTCAGGATATTGAAGACATCAACAACGATGGGCTGGTCGATATAGTTGAATTGGATATGAATCCTGCTGATAATTTCCGAAAAAAAATGATGTCGGGCCCAAGCAGCTACACCACTATTCAAAACTTTGATCACTATGGTTACCAATATCAATATGTTCGAAATACACTTCAGCTGAATCAAGGGCCTTCTGTTGGCGAAAATAACCAGCTGGGGCATCCTGCCTTTAGCGAAATAGGCTTTTTAAGTGGTATGGCACAAACAGACTGGAGCTGGACACCAATGGTAACGGATTTTGACAACGACGGTTACCGCGATATTATAGTTACGAACGGTTATCCCCGCGACGTTACAGATCATGATTTTATCGCTTATAGGTCCAATGCATTTTTAGTTGCGCCCAAAAAAGAGGTTCTTAAACAGATACCGTCAGTCAAAATTCACAATTACGCATTTCGCAACCATGGCGGTTTGCAATTTAAGGATGTGAGCATAGATTGGGGCTTGGGTATTCCCTCCTTTTCTAATGGTGCCGTATATGTCGATCTAAATAATGACGGCGCAATGGATCTCGTCATTAATAATATCAATGACGAAGCTCTAATTTATAAAAACACAACCGATGAGGATAAAAAATATGTGCATCATTATCTCAACATAAAGTTTGAAGGACCCAATCAGAACCGCGAGGGAATCGGAGCTTTTGTTGATATATATTACCAGCATGGCTTACATCAGGTTTACGAAAACAACCCTTACAGGGGCTATCTTACCAGCATTCAACCTATTGCACATTTCGGGTTAGGTGAATGCAAAATCATAGACTCGGTGGTTATTAAGTGGCCGAACGAATACAGGCAAACATTTTTAAATGTAGATGCAGATCAAACTTTGTCGGCAAACGTTAATAACGCTCATCAAACCTATACGTGGGCAAATCCTATACAAGCAAAAACTCCGCTATTTACAAATATCACAGGCAAAAGCGCGGTTAAATACATTCATCGCGACACGGATTATACAGACTTTAACATTCAAAAGCTTTTGCCGCATAAGCTTTCAGAATACAATCCTGCGCTATCCGTCGGCGATATTAACGGCGATGGCTTAGATGACATCGTTGTCGGTGGAAATTTAACCGAGCCAGCACAGATCTTTTTTCAACAAAAGAACGGCACATTCATACAGCGGGGCCTTTTAGAAGAAAAGAAATACGATCACCCCTATCTTGATGGAGGGATTCTCATTTTTGATTCAAACGGTGATAAATTTCCTGATGTATTAATCACTGGCAGTGGTTATAAAACTCCGGCAAATGATCCGGCATATCAGGACCGCTTATATATTAATGATGGCAAAGGCCATTTTACGCTCGCAAAGGATGCCTTACCCATATGTTTTAAAAGTAAGCTATGTGTAAGGGCTTTTGATTATAACAACGACGGCAAATTAGATCTTTTTATTTCGGGGCGAGTGGAGCCATGGAGATACCCGGAACCGGTAAATAGCTATATTTTAAGAAACGACACAAAAAGCGGGAAAGTGAGATTCACAGATGTGACCAATGAAGTTGCTCCCGATCTGAAAAAGATCGGCCTGATATGCGATGCCATTTTCAGTGATTTCGACAATGATGGCAAAACAGATTTGATATTGGCAGGAGAATGGATGCCGCTAACTTTCTTGAAAAACTTAGGCGGAAAATATGTAAACGTTACAGCAAAAAGTGGCGTTGGCGATAAAACAGGATGGTGGACCTCGATAATTGCAGGTGATTTCAGGCATACAGGTAAAATGGATTACATAGTTGGAAATGTAGGCTTGAATACCCTTTATCAGGTCAGCGCCGAATTTCCGGCCTTTATTACAGCGGGTGATTTCGATAAAAGGAACCGGTTTGACGCTTTTCCATCATTATTCCTTTCGGGCAAGGATGACGTTAAACGGGAATACCCTGCGAATGTAAGGGACGATGCTGTTAAGCAGATGATTACCTTACGTGCAAAATTCACCAATTATCATTCATATGCTGAGGCAACCATGCAAGATGTGTTAAGCGCCGACCAAATGGAAAATGCGTTGCGGCTTAAGGCTACGGAGTTAAGGTCATGCTATTTTAAAAACGATGGCAACGGTAAATTCACAGCAGTTCCTCTACCTCTTGAGGCACAGGTTTCAGCATTAAATGGCATGGTGGCCGATGATTTTGATGCGGACGGCAATCTCGATTTATTGATTAATGGGAATGATTTTAGTACAGATGTTTCCATCGGCAGATATGACGCCTTAAATGGTTTATTGCTAAAAGGTAACGGCAAAGGTGAGTTTGCCCCTTTATCAATTGCACACAGCGGGATCTATTTACCTGGCGATGGAAAGGCACTTGTAAAATTAAGAGGGGCAAACCACAGTTATCTCATGGCGGCAAGCGAGCACTTAGGGCCTCTCAAAATCCTTCAATTAAATGCTAAAGTATCTATGTTTAAAGTAGATGATACAGATCAGAGCGCTGTCATTACATACAAAAACGGCAGTCATACCAAACAAGAATTGTATTATGGCAGTTCGTTTCTTTCCCAATCATCCAGATTTATCCTCATCAATGATAAGATAGCACAGGTATCAATAAAAAATAATTCAGGAGTAACCAGGCTTGTCAAATTTTAATTAAATCTTGTTGTTGTTAGATAGTGCTCGATTGGCTGTTTTTAACAAAGGATTTTATCGGTGCAAATCTAAATCATCGGCCATGATATCCGGTATGGGAATTTAGATTTGCATTTTTCTATATACATACTTAACATCCTCGCTTTTTACATATCAGCCATCTTCATCGACATTGCTGGCTCACTTGTATTAAATTTAAGCGTCTTCAAATTAAATGGTGTTACCTTGCCATCTTCTGTTATTTCCAGGAACTGGTTAGCCGTTATTTTTTGAAGATGCTGCACAGTGCCACTGCCTGCCCACCGGATTTCGATTTCATCTATGATCTTGGCCTGCCCTATCCCTATTTCCTGCCGGAGTGGAGATGAACCAAAGCTTCCACCGGAATTTACATCCTTAAACACACTTCTTTGTAAACCATTCTCTGTAAAAGTGACCTTGATTCGTGATCCGATAGCACACCTATTTGACTTTTTACCAATCAGCTTCAATCCTATCCAATTATTATTATTTTGACCAGGATTAAGGTATAATGCACTTTTGTAGGCATCACCTATATAAGCCCCGCCCATTTCAATGAAAATATCCTGCAGCCCGTTATTCCTAAAATCGGCAAATGATACGCCATGGCCTTTTTGCAAATTGCCGGTACGAGAGGAACTGGTTACATCAGCAAACTTTTTGCCACCTATATTCCGGAAAAGCTTATTCGGTATAAGCGACCCAAAATCCGGATTGCCGGTACCAAAATAAATATCGGGATAGCCATCATTATCAATATCACCAAAATTACCTCCCATGCTAAACACTACCTTGTTCAGCCCTACCTCATGGGTTACATTTGTAAACGTACCATCGCGGTTGTTTTTAAAAAGAAAAATATTGCCATTGTCTGCCACAGGTGTACCCAAAGCCTCCAACGCGGCATAATAACCCAGGGTTGTGGTAAAATTGTAACTGCTAACCAAAATATCAGGCCATCCATCGTTGTTGTAATCATAAAACCAGGTAGTAAATGTATTTTGGGTAATATTAATGCCCGCTTTTTCGGTAACATCTTCAAAATCTACATTCTTCCCTGCCTTACATTTATTTTTTAATAAATATTTTCTTCCACTCATGGTAGAAACAAAAATGTCTGGCCAGCCATCGTTATTGTAATCAGCAGATGTTACACCCTTTACAAAATCGTTTATCCGGCAGTGCGCTTTTTGAGCCATTTCTTTAAAAGTACCATCATGGTTATTTATATAAAGTGCCGATGGATGATTATTCTTAGGATCGGTCTCGCCATGGCTTTCCATCCCGATAAAAACATCAAGCCAGCCATCATTATTAAAATCGTTCCATACGGCGGTTTGCGTAGGATGCATAAAATTAATACCGGCCGCGATGGTGACGTCGGTAAACCCACCATGGCCGTTGTTTTTAAGTAATGAGCTTGGCTGATTACCAAAACCGTCCTTAAGCCAGCCTCCCCGCATTATAAAAATATCAGGATGGCCATCGTTGTTATAATCGGTTTGTTCAATATTAAGGCCGCCGACCACATCTTGTAAGCCACTTTGAGTAGTTCGATCGCTAAATGTACCGTCTCCATTGTTATGAAAATAATGCATATGATCCTGAAGATCCATCCCTGTGGTGATAATATCTATATAACCATCGCCGTCAAAATCATCGGCTATAGAACCGCCCGCCCTGCTATTCAGGTTAATACCAACATTGGCTGCTACATCTGTAAATGGCTTCACTTTATAAAGCCCATCGCCGGCATTTAAATTGGGGATCAAATATTGGGCAGGAACTTGCGCTGGATAACGCCCTAATGTCATATAAGCTATGTTTAACAGCCATCGGGACTGGGCATCGTGAACATTACTTTTCAAGATATTTTCCAGTGTTTCAATTGCTTGCTGCGATCCTGTTTGAGCTTGATGTATACCTGCTCCCTTAATAGGAAATATGCATGATGATCCGTTATGGCCAAGCATGCAATTGGCACGCTCGCCCAAACGCATATAGGCCACAGCCTGATCAGGCATTATATTTACAGGGTTCATATAACGGGGCAACTTTGAAATTTTTGAATATATATCAATAGCCTCTTGTTCATGACCTTCCTGTAATTCAAACAAGGCTTTTTTTGACAACAATTGAACATCATAGTTTGGCGAATCAATCTTTAACAGTGAATCACAGGCGGCAAGCCGGGCATCAGAACTAAAAACATTTTGAGGGTTATAATTTCGCTTTTTAAGTTGTTGCAGCAAGTCTGCCATTTTTGTAGGGGAATGTGGCTTACATGATATTATTAAGCCACAAATACCTGTAGCAAAAAACATGATCATTTTTGCAAATCGCGATATCATGATAATTGATTATAAAATTGGAAACGAATCTTTTTCAGCCTCTTAATATCGAAAATCATAAATGCAACGCAATAATAAATTTGGGCTATAGTAAAATACCAAAAATTTAAACCAGCCGTACACCTTATAATAATACTAACAAGGCAATTAACAAATATAAAAAGGTACGGCAGCTCAAAACACAACATTTGTGTATATTCATATAACATCTGAATAAACCCATCGATTTTAACTACCTGATAACCTGATATGATAACCCATCATTATTATAACTAAACTCCTGCAGTACCCTCAAAATTTGTGTTATAGGATTAAGACTTTGTCAGTTTCATCCAATAATAATTTTATCGCTGCATAAAAAAGTCAGGTAAACCGTATTAGCCGGTATGTTGAACATATGATGTATATATACATACAAATGTGCGTGCGTAGGATGTTTAACCGGATTATATTCGCCCTACAGCAAAAAAAATTAACTGCAGCTGGGGCAGTATACACCCCATAAATTGTTCTGAAATTCAGGGTAAGAAACGACCTGCGGATATTAGGATATAATTAAAGATTAAATAATTAAATAAATCGAAAATATGAAGAAGACGTTTTTAAAGATGATTATGCTGACCGCTGTGTCAACCCTCCTATTCAATCCCTTAATTGCGCAGAAAATCAATAAAGTCAAATATCTTAATCCCCCGCTTATTAAAAATATTTATACAGCAGACCCCTCTGCTCATGTGTTCAATGGGAAGATTTACATTTATCCTTCTCATGACATCGATGCAGGTGTACCCGAAAACGATAACGGCGACCATTTTGCAATGCGCGATTACCATATATTTTCACTTGACCGAATAGGCGGAAAAGTTACAGACCACGGTGTCGCCCTGGATATGAAAAACATTCCATGGGTTGGCAAACAGTTATGGGCCCCCGATGCTGCCTATAAGAATGGGAAATATTATCTGTATTTTCCCGCAAAAAACAAGGATGGTATTTTTCAAATAGGATGCGCAACATCCAATAACCCTGCAGGGCCCTTCAAAGCCAATCTACATCCTATTACCGGAACCTATAGTATTGATCCTGCTGTATTTGTTGATGATGACGGTAAAGCATACATGTATTTTGGAGGTATCTGGGGTGGCCAGCTCCAACGGTGGCAAACCGGAAAATATGAACCTAATGGTTCAAAAACAGATCTTCATAATGACAAGGCACCAGCGATAAGCTGCAGGGTAGCTAAATTGAATAAAAATATGACGGAATTTGACGGTAAAGTGCAAAATGCGTTGATTATTGACAGCGCCGGACACCAGTTATTAGGTGGTGACCACGATCGCCGCTTTTTTGAAGGCTCATGGATGCATAAATATATGGGCAAATATTATCTTACCTATTCTACCGGGGACACGCATTTTCTTGCCTACGCAATTGGCTCCAGCCCCATTGGGCCTTTTGTATACGCCGGGCACTTTATGCAACCTGTGCAAGGGTGGACAACACATCACTCCATTGTTAAATTCAATAATAAATGGTACATATTTTACCACGACACTGAGCTTTCAGGCAAAACAAACCTGAGAAATGTTAAGGTTACCGAGCTGCATCACCTTAGTAATGGTAAGATTGAAATGATTAATACTTACGTGATAGCCGGAGGAAAAAAATAACACCTTAGCAGCCGCATCAATCAACTTTGCGGCTGCTATTTTATATCATTTAAAGTTTGACC
Organism: Mucilaginibacter sp. RCC_168; assembly: GCF_041355315.1. Lineage (NCBI taxonomy): Bacteria > Pseudomonadati > Bacteroidota > Sphingobacteriia > Sphingobacteriales > Sphingobacteriaceae > Mucilaginibacter > Mucilaginibacter sp. RCC_168. Next base: position 169,060 of record NZ_JBFUPN010000010.1, on the reverse strand, counting down.
CGCGTATCATCGCTAACTTGGATAACAGGTCAATTCACACGTCGTCTGGTTATGGTTACCTTAATTGGATTACCTTTCTATTACGACTGCCGCAATCTCATTTCGCTTTCCTGATTTCAATTGTTAATAATAACCGTTTCACCGGGACGTGTCTGAATATCATATACCCAGGATTTCGTCAGTTTAGCTGTAATATTTTTATCGTCACTTTTTACAATCGGCTGTTTTAAATCCATTACCTGGTAAAAATGGTTTTTATTTATACCACTTGCTGCTGTTAGCAATTTGCTGCCAATCTGTTGATTAACACGCAGACGGCAGTTTCCGCCAAGCGAAGAATGAATAGTCAATTTGATAATTTTGTGGTTGGCCCATTTCATATCAATTTTAAAACCACCCCTTGCCATTAATCCTGATATACTGCCATCCTTCCATTCATCAGGCAATGCCGGCAATAGGTAAATTGCACCATCATGACTTTGCAAAAGCATTTCTGCTATACCGGAAGTACAGCCGAAATTTCCATCAATCTGAAACGGAGGATGAGCATCGAATAAATTAGGATAAGTACCGCCAGAATTCGCACTTATAGGCTTTATTTGATCTTTAATAAGCTTGTAGGCGTGATTGCCATCCAATAAACGTGCCCATAGATTGATCTTCCAAGCCATGGACCACCCGGTTGATACATCACCACGATAAATAAGCGAGTTTTTTACAGCGGCAAAAAGTTGCGGCTGCGTAAAAGGAGATATCTGGTTTCCTGGAAACAAGCCATATAGATGAGAAACATGGCGATGATGATCATCCGTACGGTCAAGATCTTCCAACCACTCCTGTAACTGCCCATATCTTCCAATTTGCATTGGAGGCAATTGACTGCGATACATGGCGAGGCTATCTGCAAATACCTTGTCAATATTTAATTCGGCTGCAGCTCTTATGGCATCAGTAAATAATCCATAAACTAACTGGTTATCCATAGTGGCACCGGCAGTGACAGAAACCTGGTTTTTTCCATCGATATATTCGTGCTCGGGCGAAATTGAGGGTGACACTACCAGCCAGCCATGTTCAGGTTCTTTTTGAAGGGCATCAATGTAATACTCGGCAGCAGCTTTAATTATCGGATAATATTGTCTTAAAAATTTCTTATCGCCCGAGTATAAATAATGTTCCCACAGATGTTGGCAAAGCCATGCATTTGAGGTTGGCCACAACCCCCAGAAAGCACCGTCTACAACACCGGTTATGCGCCAAATGTCTGTATTATGATGTAATGCCCATCCACGTGCTCCGTACATTATTTTTGCGGTTGGCGTGCCGGTAACCGACAAATCGCTGATCATATTAAAAAGCGGGGTACTTAATTCTGCTAACTGGGTTACCTCACTTGGCCAGTAATTCATTTCGGTATTTATGTTAATCGTATACTTACTGTCCCAAGGCCCCTTAAGTTCGCCGTTCCAGATACCTTGTAAATTGGCTGGCTGCGATCCCGGTTGAGATGAACAAATTAACAGATAGCGACCGTATTGAAAATATAGCTCGGCTAATTGTTTATCATTATTATTAGAAAAATTTTGGATGCGGATGTCTGTGGGCTGTTTTGCAGCGCTATCTATACCAAGATCAAGTTTAACTCTATCAAAATACGAGCGATAATATCTGGTACTTTTACTTAACAATTCATCGAAATCGTGCTGATAGGCCTTGTTTAAAATATTTTTTGCCCTAAGCATGGAATTTGCTGAAACATCATGATAGTTGATAAAATTGGTGGCTATAGAAAGATAGATCACCGCTGTATCTGCATTTGCAATAGTAATGCTCGAAGTATCTGCAACGTTTGTGCCTCCGGAATTTTTAACCCTGGTGAGCACATTGAACTTGATTTGCCCCTTTTGTCCTTCGTGCTCACTGCCCTGGCCAGATAAAACCAGTATTTTTTCATCGTTTATGGCGACTGAAGTTTTAAGAGGGCTTTGAAGTTTTAACTTACAGCTAATCATGCCTGGCTTATCGGCCGTAAGCCTTACCATAAACACGTTTGCGCCGAACGACGTAAAAAACTCTCTTTTATAGTTAACTCCGTTTAAAGTATACTTTACTGTAGCTTTGGCATTCGCGATATCCAGATCGCGATAATAATTGCCAACTGTACCCGTTTCAGGAAAGCTGAGATATAAATTACCTGCCAGTTGGTATGGCATGCCACTATTACCCTTTGGCCCAAGTTTACTGTTAGCTAATTCCTGCGCTTCGGCATACTTTTTCTCTGCAAGCAGCCGCCTCACCTGATTAATGTATGGCCTTGCATTTGAGTCGATCGTATTATTGGGTCCTCCTCCCCATATGGTTGATTCATTGAGTTGAATACGTTCATTTTTTGCATCGCCAAACACCATCCCTCCAATAAAACCATTTCCAAGAGGAAGGGCCTCATTCCAGTTTTTAGCTGGTTGATTATACCATAGTTTATATCGCCCTGAGCCATCAGATACGCTGTTTTTTTTATCGGTATAATTTTTTTGTTGAGCTTGCACTGATGAAAAGATCAATAATGCCACAGTGCATAGGCATGCTATTTTATTAACTAATCCTATCATATATTTTGGTTTGTAATACGCAATGTTTATAGTACTGCAATTATATATCTTTTATTTTATCACACTGTATAGTAAAACGCGACTAAAAATTCACCACAGACCAGTAAGCGTTTTTACGTTGCCGGTTTTCGTCAAACAATAAGGGATAGGCTTTGATAATCTGGCGTGATGTATTTGAGCCTGCTGCCGCTCCGCCCATTAATCCGCCACCTCTTCCGTCCAACCAGCTATATCTGTCAGACACATTCCAGAAAGTAACATTTGTTATAAACTTTTTATATTGCCTGAAAATATCGAACACCATTTTGTATTGCGCTATTTGCCTGGCTTCCAATTCTGGCGTATAACCCTGGCCAGCACCTTGCGGCGTTGTTCCGGGCGAAGGTGTTGATTGTGGTAGGCGTACAGTAATATCCAATTCGGTAAATTGTACCTTTAAACCTAACGAAGTTACTTCGTCCAAAGCCTTACGCAATTCATCGGGCGATGGGTCATTCAACTTCCAGTGCGCCTGCATGCCCACCCCATCAATCGGCACGCGGTCTTCAATCAATTTTTTTAACAATTTATATATTTTTTCTCTCTTTACCGGATGTTCACTGTTATAATCATTGTAGTATAGCTTAGCCTGCGGATCGGCTTCATGCGCATATCTAAAGGCGGCGGCTATAAAGTCGGGACCATTGCATATGTTGTACCAGTTGCTTTTACGATATACCTGCGTTGTATCATTGCTGTCATCAACTGCCTCGTTAACCACATCCCAGGCATAAATTTTCCCCTTGTACCTCCCTGCTACAGCAAAAATATGATCCTTCAAACGCTTTAGCAGCAATTCTTTGGTAACCGGCTCTCCGTTTGGCCCCTTAAACATCCATGCAGCTTCCTGATTGTGCCAACATAAGTTGTGCCCTCGTATTTTAATATGATGGCTCGCTGCAAAATCAACAATTTTGTCTGCATTTGCCCAATGATAAATACTTTCCGACGGATGTATCAGTCCCATCTTCATATCATTCTCGGGCGTTATACTGTTAAATTCTTTGATAATTAATGCAGAATCAGGGCCATGTAAGGAAGCCATGCTAACCGCTACGCCAATTGGAAAATAGTTTTTATAATAATCTTTTAAACCCTTATCCGGATGACCGGCTATTGTACCTGTCTGGGATGATGAAGCCACCTGATGTTTTGGTGTACATTGAACAAACAATAAAATAATAAAAGCAATTACCGGGAGCGGGATGCCCCGAACATTTTTTTTATTGACAGTCGAAAAGTTCATAGATCGTTAATGTTTTTATTGAAAATCTTATTGTGTTTACATCGTTAAGCATTGCACATCTTTAACTGGTTAAAGTTTAGTGGTTTTCTTTATGCTTGTAACCCAACAAGGAAAGCATCGCATCGCCGTATCGTTTTCCTAATAACCTGTACCCATCGGCAGTAAAATGCAAATGATCGGAGGAGCAGGCGCAACCTGCTGAAGAAATAACGTATGAATTAGCAACTGTTTGAGGTAAAGTTGCAATAATTTTATTCATCATAGCGCAAACACCGCCCTGGTCTGCATTTACTACCTCGCCTGCAAGTAAAGGCACTTTTTTAGGTTTCAGGTTTAAATCCCTGATCAGATTATCATAAATTCCCTTTACTTTTTTTGTCCATAGCGTATCGTTTGTGTTCGATTCTCCCTGGTGTAATAAAACACCTTTAATTATGCCTGACTTTTGAGCTAATCTGGCCAGCTCTATCAACCTTGCGTATGGATTTCCGCCATATTCAGCAACTATACCTTTCATCCAGCCGGGAGCCGTTGCAAGATATGATTGATAACTATCCTTTTCAAAAACTTCGATTTTGGCACCGGCCACAGAAACATTTATTATACCTACCCTTATTTTTTCAGGTAAGTTAGCCACCAAAGTCCGGCCGAAATAATCTGCCGGAGTTAAGCCCGTCTTGCACCTCGTCAATGGCGGTACGGCTGTGTACCAATTATCTTTTACCCGACCTCTGTCTGCACAATCGACAGCCTGCAGCATCCGGAACCTGCTATCAACGGCAGTAGTATCCTCGGCTTCAATTTTTGCATTACCTTCCATATTTGATTGGCCAAAGCAAATAAATATGTAAAAGTTCTTGTCTTGTGAAAAACTTTTCAGGCTCAACAATGTGAAGCATGCCACTGCCATGAATCTAAGCTTCATTTTCATGCTTGAACTCAATTTTTGAATATCAGGCTTGCAAACTGGTTTAAGGAGCGCCTCCATGATTGCCACTCGTGTGCAGTTCCCGGCGATTCGTAAAATACCTGCTTAATGCCTGCTTTTTCAAGCGCCTCATGAAATCCTTTTACAGTGGTTTGCATTCTTTCGGGTTCGGTAGTTCCGACACTTAAATAAAGCACTTTAACCTTTTTGTTAAAAGCATTTGCATCGGCAAATACACCATTGTACATTTTAGTTATATCAGTTCCCGGCTGCATAAAGCCCGCGCCGCTAAAACCTCCCACATAGGCAAACTTGTCAAGGTTGGTCATGGTAGTCTGAAAAGTTTGAAACCCTCCCATTGAAAGCCCTGCCATAGCGCGGTGGTCGCGATCGGCAAGCGTTCTGAATTTTGCGTCAATCATCGGTATAATTTCCTTTACAAGCACATCCGGAAAAACATTGCCTGCCATGCTCATTCCCCGGGGCGTGCTGGTTACAGGTTGTGTTGGATCTGTAGCATACCCCCTATCCATAACAACTATCATAGGCGTTGCCTGTTTCATGGCAAACAGGTTGTCCATTATAAAATTCATTTTACCTTGTACAGGCCAGCCGGTTTCGTCTTCGCCTGAACCATGCTGTAAGTAAAGTACAGGATATCTCTTTTCGGTTTGTATATCATAGCCGGGGGGCGTGTATACGTTTGCCCGTCTCCATGCCTTTGTTATGCTGGAGTAGTAATTTACTGAACGCACCTCACCGTGAGGCACATCCTTAACAGCATAAAAATCACCCTCCGGATCAGGGATATCGATACCGCTTGCCATTCTCCCCATACCGTAAAAAGTTTGACTGGCCGGGTCGACAACAGATACACCATCAATTATCAATGAATAGTAATGGAATCCTAATGCAATTGGGTCGGTAGTTACTGTCCAATACCCCCCGGTGTCTTTAGTCATTGGGTATTTTTTCAGCAAGTCAATCTGAATGCTCTTTGCCTCCGGTGCTTTTACACGAAAAAAAACTGTATTGTCTGGAAATATTTGCGGGTACTTTACCCCCGGAATATTAGTAGACGCCGGTATACCCACTTCGTTATAAGAATATTGGGGAAATGTTGAAACATTTACGGGCTTAAAAATCAGTTGTGAAAACATATATAAGCCGTTTTTCCAAACCTTAAAGTTATGAACACCAGGTTCTATATAATAGATATGCGGTACGTTTTTTTCTACCAGGTAATCATGAGTTCGTTTGCTGAATGCAATTAACCCATCGCTTGATCCACAGGATATCCAAAGTAACTTCAGTTTACTTTTTGCCGCATCGGGGTTAGGAACCAATTCTTCGGGTTTTTTAGTATTGGGTGCTGCGGAGAAACTACCAACCCATGAAAATACATCAAGGTTTCCCAGGCCGAAATTTAATGATTGCCCCCCTCCCATTGAAAGGCCGGCCACTGCCCTGTGATCCTTATCAGTATATACGCGGTATTTACTATCAATAAATGGTATCAGATCGTTCAGCAAATCTTTTTCAAAAACGGCAAATCCCTGCACCTTATCGGGTGCCATAATATTTCCAGTAGCACGGTCGTCCTTTATAGCCCTGCCATTCGGCAACACTACTATCATGGGTACAATTTTACCGTCCGCATATAGGTTATCCAATATCACCTGGGGGCTGGCACCGTTATACCATTCTTTTTCATCGCCACCAATACCATGCAAAAGATACAATACAGGGTATTTTTTACTTTTAGAATATCCGGGAGGCGTGTAAATAAGCGCACGGCGGGTATTGCCTACGGTTTTTGATTGATAAGTAATGGTGTCAATTTTGCCATGTGGAATATCTGCACGAAATACATCAAAACCTGCTCGTGCCTGGTGAATTACATCTTGTGAATAAGCTGGTATGTTAAACAAAAGAAAGGCGCTTGCCGCAAACAAAATTTGTTTAATATGTTGTAGTCTGTTCATTGTTAATATTGTTGATAGGTAAATAAATTGTCAATTGGTTTGTGGTTTTATAAGCTGGTATTTGCCGCTTAGGTGCATCAGGCTGAATAAATATAACAAGCCGTCATAATATGGATCGAAATATCCATCTGCATACGGCTCAAGCTTAGCGTTCCAAAGAGGTCGAACAAAATCGAATTTTGTATTATCGGTGATCATGAGCGAGGCCGCCGCAGAGGTGGCCACCAATCCCAATGAATGCCTTAACTTCCTAACTCCTCCTGCGGGTAGAATAAAGGCAGGCGTAGATCCATCTGTATTAAACTGATCCTCAAAATCATTTATTCCCTTTGATCGTAAAAAGTTTTGAAGACGCTTTGCATAATTTTGCTGCCACTTTTTGTCCTTGCCAAACCACACATAATCCATTGCAATATTCATGGGCACGCGCCAGGAGTCGAAACGAAAAGCTGGCGGCAACCGGCTCCCTCCGAGTGCCTTACCATTAAAATGAGTATTGTCAGGATTAAGTGCTGTAACAGGGTCGCAGGCCCTGTGTAAAAACACTCTTGCGGTGTCTGCACAATCCCGGTAAAATTGTTCATGGCCGTCTTTTGCATAAAGCGCCCATACCTCGTAAAATGCAGGTAAATCATAGGATGGATCTGTCCATTCATACCCGGCGCCTTCGGGCACAAAGGAAATTTGTTTCGCCGCAAGGTTTATTAAAGGATGAACGTTCCCGGTACCATCTTTTTTCCACATCGCATCCAGTATTATCCTGGCCTCGTCATAATAATTAATGCCTGTGTTATTTCCCCACCGGTTAGAGGCAAAAAGAAGGTCGGTGATATAGTATAATTCTCCGTCAGATGCCGAACCTTCCGAATTATGTTTCATCGTTTGAGGATTAATGCTCCAGGCAAAATATCCTTTGCTTGGCCCGTCCTGGTGTTGAAGATATTTTTTTGACCACCGCCATATACGGTCAAAAACATCTTTTTTATTAAGCTGCACAGCTATCATCATACCATATGAAAGACCCTCTGTTCTGGCATCGTGATTTTTTACATCAGACACATATGCCATTGAATCGCCTACCTCGAAATAAACCTTGTTGGGGCCTTCAAACACATCATGGTAAGCTTTCGCCACTTTAATATTTATATCCCTTTTGCTATATCCCGCTTCATGAAAAAGATCAGGATAAATGCCGGAAGCGAAAGCGCCTTTAACCGGCATTTTTTTTAAAGCTTTCTGACTTTGACTATTTGCCCAGGCAGGCAGCAAGGCAACTATTACATACAATAACACTATTTTTTTCATACTCAAATTGTGGTTTAATAAAGATTAACTCGCCCGCCGAATGTTTTAAAACCGCTGTCTGTTTCGTTTAGGGGTATTGTGGCCATCAAGCTTTTCAGAAATTTCACTTATTCGTTTAAATTGTTTTCTGTATTATTCTACCCAACCGCCGCATGAACGTCGATTTAGTTGCCTTCCAATGCCACATACTCCAACAATTGTTCATTAAATTTTGACCAAAAGTATTTTGTAAATAGAACTTGGCGTGCCACAAATGTTGAAGAAATCAACACTTTGGTTGAAATGGAGAGCTTAAAACATTGGACTGGTAACATTATTATTACGCAATCGATTGTTTATTATCAATTTATCGCTTAAATTTACATTGTGCGATTTTACTTAATGCTTGAATCCGCACCGTTATAAACCTCATTTTTCGAAAATTTATTTTATCAGTACACTTATCTGTTAACAAGCGGATGTGTGTACAATTTTTAAAAAGTAATGGCATCTGATATGTTAAATACTCCCTTATCATTTAAGCGAACTACGGTTACCTGGTTGTTTTTAATTATATTAACGATATCACTCAGTATCACTATTCCATGTAGCGGGCAGGCCATCCGATTTACTGTAATGACATCTCACGACGGTTTGCTCTCGAATACGATTAATGCGATCATAAAGGACCGTTACGGATTTTTATGGTTTGCAACCGCCGATGGGCTTGACAGATTTGACGGTATGGAGCATAAGACATATCGTTTTGATCCGGCAGACAAATCAGGCTATCACTCTAAAGAAGTGAGCAGCATGTATGAGGATGAAGCAGGGCAGTTTTGGGTAGCTACAATGGGGGGCGGCTTATACTATCTCGACCGCTCTCAGGACCAATTTCGGCCCTATCAGGAGCGTTCCGCAGATGGACGTCTTGCAAACAGCTATATAAAATCTATCTACGGTGATAACCATGGCCGCCTTTGGATTGGTATGATAGAAGGCCTGTGCGTACTTGACCCCAAAACAAAAAAAGAAATATTTTACAAGACCGACGAACACAAACCCGGGCAACTCCGTTCGGGTATCATATTATCCATCTTCAGAGATAGCCAGAGCCGAATGTGGATTGGTACGGATAAAGGCCTCTATCTTTATAATGAGGGCTCAAACAACTTTATTGCCTTTAAACATAAAAACAACGACCCCTTAAGTATCCCAAATGAGGGAATAAATACCATAGCTGAATGCCAGCACAGGTTATGGATAGGAACTAATGATGGACTAAGCTGTTTGTCGCCTGATTTAAAAACTTTTAGAAATTTCAAATACCAACCCAGTGATGATAGTACAATAAGCGGCAACCTTATTTATAGCATAGCCGCAAACGGTAATAAAATTTGGGTAGGCACCGAAGGCGGTTTGAATATTTTAGATCCGGTATCTGGAAAGGCAAAACGCTATAATCACGACGACAGGGATAAATTCAGCGTAAGCAGCAAATCTATCCGTTGCATTTATAATGATCCTCAGGGAATTTATTGGCTTGGCACTTACCAGGGAGGTGTGGATAAGTATGACAGAAACCTTACCCTATTTAATTCAAAGCAAAATAATGCTTATGATCCTGCCGGACTAAGCGCCCCTTTCGTTTCATCATTTGCCGAGAACAAGGATGGCGATCTGTTTGTTGGAACAGATGGCGGAGGCTTGAATCTTTTTCATATCAAAAGCGGTTTGTTCAGCCATATTGCTATAAAATCTAAAACGAAAAGTAATTCTGCCGGCCTTCCTATATTAAGTATGATGCTTGACCGCAATCAACAACTTTGGATCGGCACTTTTCAGCATGGCCTGTTCATTTACAATACAAAAACTGGCGAGTACCAACAATTAAATGCCGGAAAAGATGACGCACATATAAACCACAACGAAATTTTTTGTTTGAAGGAAAGCAGCAAGGGCAGGATCTGGATAGGAACCAATGGCGGTGGAATTAATGTGTTTGACCCTGATAAAAAAACCTTTTTAAAGTACGTATCAACTCCAACCTCACCCGGCGAAAGGCAGCTGCCTGTTAATGGTTTTATCAGAGCTATTGAAGAGGATGATAAGGGAAATATCTGGATTGGCACCTATGGCAGTGGAATAGCCGTTTTAAATCCTGCAACTCAAAAGTTCCGGGTGTATAATGATAAGAATACCGGAATGGCGATTGATCGCACATTTTCGCTGTTGCAGGACCATAATGGCAATATGTGGATTGGCACTGCCGGGGATGGGCTATATTGTTTTAATCACAACCAAAAAAAATTGGTTAATTATTCCGCACCAGATGAACTGCCAGACGGGGTAGTGCACAAACTGCTGGAGGACTATAGCGGCAATATATGGCTAAGTACTGACAAAGGAATATGTATGCTTAATGCGGCATCAAAAAAGTTCACTCATTATTCTTCCTGCAATGGGTTGCAAAATGACGCGTTCATTGATGGATCAGGCCTCCGGTCAACTAAAGGCCTGCTTTTCTTTGGCGGGGCCAAGGGCTTTAATTACATTGATCCGCAACAGGATGTAAAAAGTAACAACAATGCCCCTCCGGTATTTTTAACCACCCTTAAAGTAAATAATAACATAATATTATCTGGCAGTAACTCGCCACTTAAGCAAGATATTTCGGTAGCGAAGCAGATTGACCTGAATTACAAGGAAAATTTTTCAATCAGTTATTCTGCAATTAATTTTACGCTTCCCCAGCGGAACAGGTACGCCTACATTCTTAAATCGTTCAATAAAAGCTGGAATTATGTAGGTTCGGCTACAACTGCGTATTATACCAATTTAGACCCGGGAGAATACCTGTTTGTAGTGCGGGCTTGCAATAACGATGGAATATGGAACAACGTGGGTGCACAAATCCGCATCGTGATTCATCCCCCGATATGGATGACCTGGTACGCCTATTTGCTATATGCACTGATAGCTGTGGGCGCGCTTCTGTTCATCCGCCATCGGGGTATAAAAAAATTAAAAAGCAAACTTGCGCTTGAACAGGAAAGAAAGGAAGCGGAACGACTACATGAACTTGACTTACTTAAGATTAAATTTCTTACCAACCTTAGTCATGAATTCCGCACACCAATCTCACTGATCATGGCACCTGCAGATAAGTTATTAACAGAACACAAGGACGAGCAAACCATAGGCCAATTGGCAGTGATACGGCGAAATGCACGGCGGTTGTTGAATTTGGTGAATCAACTTTTAGATTTCCGCAAATTAGAAGAGCAAGAATTAAAGCTTAGCCTAACAGAAGGTGAAATAATTTCATTCATAAGTGACGTTGTAGATTCTTTTCATGATTTGTCAGAATCGAGAAACATCACTTTTAATTATAAGGCCCCTCAGGAAAAATTGTTCGTACGGTTTGATCATGACAAGGTAGAGCGTATTTTATTTAACCTGCTCTCCAACGCTTTCAAATTTACATTACCCGGAGGGAGTGTTTCTGTAAATATTACCAGGCATCCCACATCCAACATAGATAAAACGGTGTTGGAATTTAAAATAACTGACACCGGTATTGGCATTGACCCGGAGAGAAAACATTTAATATTTAAACGGTTTTATCAGGCAGGGGATCCTAATATAGTAAACGTAAATCCTGGAAGCGGAATCGGTCTTTCTATCACTAAAGAGTTTATTGAAATGCACGGTGGCAGCATTACTGTTGAAAGTGAATTAGGAAAAGGTTCAGATTTCACTGTGTTAATTCCTCTTGAAGTTTTTGCTAACCGGTCAATGGAAATTCAGCTGCCGGTTAAAACAGATGTTGAAGAAAAGAATATCCATATTAAAAGAAATATTGCGCAGACAATTACAGACATGCCGGTGCTGCTTATTGTGGAAGATAACGATGAATTTCGTTATTATGTTAAAGATAGTTTAATGACCCAATATAAAATTGTTGAGGCTTCAAATGGCATAGAGGGTTGGGATAAAACGCTATCATGCCATCCAGATTTGATTATTAGCGATATAACTATGCCATTTATGAATGGCATTACGCTGAGCAGGAAAATAAAAGCCGATAAACGTACCAGCCACATTCCATTGATCATGCTTACCGCCTGCACAGGCGAAGATGAGCAGCTGAGAGGACTCGAATCAGGAGCAAACGATTATTTGACCAAACCCTTTAATTTTGAAATTTTAAATATCAAGATCAAAAATCTTTTACATCTCAATGCCATGCTTAAAAACACCTATAAAAAGCAATTAAAAGTTATTCATGCGGACATGGAGGTGGCGTCGAGCGGAGAGAAATTTTTAAAAAGGGTAGTGAATTACATAGACAACAACTTAAATAATCCAAAATTTTCCGTTGTAGATCTCAGCGAACATTTGGCGATGAGCCGGGGAGCACTTTACACCAAAATATTTGAGCTTACCGGTCTTCCCCCCGTTGAATTTATCCGCTCATATAAACTCGACCGGGCCGCAATATTGCTTCTGAAGAGTGATATGACTGTTACACAAATAGCCTATGAAGCGGGTTTTGCTACACCGCATTATTTTTCCCGATCGTTTAAAGAGAAGTTTAATATGCTTCCATCCGATTATAGAAAAGCGGAGAATAGTAGTGTGATGGCATAGAAAAGTGTTTTTAAACAATTTATAATTACGCTTCTTTATGCCAGGCAGATCAGCGAGTGTTCTTTTAAGGTGAAGAGGGTAGCAATAACTTTATAGCCTTTAATACCGAGTTAAAGGTGAAGTGGTGTTAATTCCAAATAGAATAAATCTTATACCCTTATTTGATTTTGAGGGTGCGGTCAAGTCGCTCAATGGCAAACACTTACTACGGGTAATTTCTTGATCGGCTACCTGAAATGGAGTTAAGTTTTTTAGAATCGGAAGTAGAAAATAAGATGTGCTTTTTGAAAAACCTGCCAAAGTGTGCCGAATCTTTAAAACTCAAATAATAAGGCATATTTTACTTTGTTGTAAAGTTTTATTCAAGGGCTAATTATAATAATCTTATTGCTTAGCCAAAGTTCTGGCTTAAACGTTGCAATAATTTATTATACAATTCCCTGTGTGGCAATACCTAAAAAAATTAACTTTATGAACAATCTTAAACCAAACTATGAAGATCTTAACAGAACCTATTGGGAGCATTCCCCGTCCCGCCTATTTGCAGCAGGCTATGACTGCCTTTGGGGCCGGACAAATTAAAGCTGAAGAATTAAACAAATTATTTGACCAGGCTACTCAGGAAACGATCAAAGAACTGGAAACCACGGGTTCGCCTATAATTTCTGATGGTGAACAGTCTAAACCAAGCTTTGTTACTTATCCTTTGCAAGGTTTTAAAAGTTTTGCTCCCGATGGTGTGATCATTCCTTTTGCCGACGGCCATATCCGGCAATTACCTAAACTTACCGCCGGGCCCTTTCATTATACTACCTTTGCTAATTCATACCTGCAAAAAGCCAAACAATTTTCGTCCCTTCCTATAAAACAAGCGGTTATTTCCTGCTCGGCCATGAGCTTGCTTTATCCGCAGGATGGTATTGATGGCTATTCGCGTGAACAATTTTTAACACACCTGGTCAATGACGCGGCCTATGATATCAGAACGTGTTTGAACAATGGGGCGTACAATGTGCAAATTGATTTTACAGAGGCACGTTTGGCTATAAAGTTAGATCCAAGCAAGCATCTGCTCTCGGCGTTTATTGATCTAAACAACCAGGTGCTTGATAAATTTACCCCCGAAGAGCAAAAACGAATAGGCATTCATACTTGTCCTGGTGGCGATCATGATTCTACCCACAGCGCTGATATTCCTTATACCGAACTGCTTCCTCTGTTATTTAAATTACACGCTGGTAATTTTTACCTGGAATATGCTGCCGAAAAGGATAAGAAAACCGTTCTTGAATCGATAAAAGCCAATCTGAAACCAAATCAACGCGTATTTTTAGGGGTCACCAATGTGCTTGATCCAAAGGTAGAAACAGCGGAGCAGATCAGCGACCTGATCCTTGAAGCCACGCAAATAATTCCTGTTCAGCAATTGGGCACTACCGATGATTGTGGTTTTTCACCTTTTGGTGATGATACTTCTACCGCAAGAGACATCGCATTTTCAAAGATCCGAGCCCGGGTAAACGGCACCCGATTAGCCGAGAAAATACTTTCTAATTGAAAACTACAGTAAGCCTTCCTCAAAAATTTTATTGAACCAATAAGAGCCCGGATAAAACCTGGGCTTTTATTGTTATGGTGAATAGGGCAGCTAATTTTGTACCGTAACTGTTGGATTCCAGTAGTAATAGCCAAACAATACCGGATCCGCAAAATCGGTTTGGCGAACGTATAATGCAAACTGAACAGTATAGTATTCTGTTCCGGTATTGATCACATTAGCCTGGTTAAACCAAAAATTCTGTGTGGAAAAATCTACCGGTAACGTAGCGCAATCAATGGGTAAAATACCTTGCCGGGTATAAACACTAAAAGTTAAATTATTAAATACGGTTGTCCCCCCAAACTGGCTTAAGTTGTAAATTACTACTGCAGAGTCGAAATTGCTATTTTCAGAAACAGCATGCCATCGAATTATGTCTCCAACATTGGCCTTTATGGTCAGGTTTGCCGTTCCTGAACCGGTAATAACATCACTCCTGGTGGCAACCATGTACATATAATTATGTGGCAAACCGGTTGGATTGGCGGGATCTTTACTTGGATTTGGATAATCAGTAGTGATCGCATCGGTATCAATAACGATCTGGATATTGATTATTTCCTGTGAGGAAGAAAGAAGCTCATTATAAATTGCCACAATAGTACGGTTAAAAACGCAGGTGTTTTTTTAAGCTTAACAGGAGAAAAGACTGCGTCTTCACGACCTATTTTTCTTATTCCCT
Source organism: Mucilaginibacter sp. RCC_168 (assembly GCF_041355315.1). Lineage (NCBI taxonomy): Bacteria > Pseudomonadati > Bacteroidota > Sphingobacteriia > Sphingobacteriales > Sphingobacteriaceae > Mucilaginibacter > Mucilaginibacter sp. RCC_168. The sequence goes on along the minus strand of NZ_JBFUPN010000010.1, from coordinate 154,034 downwards.
GTGCTGCACAAACCTGGCATTAAATATCCAACCCGTTTAGCGTATAAATACCGTATGAAAAAAATGAGTATTTATACGTTCAAACACTTTGATTTATAAAAGCAATTGCACCGATATTTAATATTGCATAAACCGTTATTAATGACATGGGATACTTTTGCGTTAAGCTGATCAAACCCAATTTGTACAAAATGGCCCGCCTGTTCAGGGATTATCATTAAATTACATATTTTCATGGCAGGTAAAATGTTAAGTATGAAAACAGGAAGCCTTTAAGCAATATGCTACCGATATCCCTATAGGGTGTATAGGCAAACCCGATGAGGTAGCCAACGTGATCCTGTTTTTAGCAGGTAACGAATACATGACCGGCAAAGTAGTAAGCTGCGACGGAGGCATGGCTTAAATTAATATAAAGCACAGTATGTCGCGAAACTATCTTTAAAAGTCGTGTTCACCCCCAGCGCTCTCAGGACCAACACATTAACTTTGTATTATCAATTTAAATAATACAATATGAGCACTTTAAATAAACAATTTACAGCAACGCTGTTGAAAAGCCCTAATAAAGGGGGCTGGACTTATTTGATCTGGCCGGATTCGGTTAGCTTTTTTGGCACCCGTGGCCTGGTAAAAATTAAAGCCACGGTTGATGGGCATCCTTTCCAAAGCTCGTTTATGGCCCTGGGCGATGGTACACATAAATTACCCATCAAAGCCGACCTACGTAAACTTATAGGTAAAAATGCAGGTGATACGGTATCGATTAGCTTGCTGGAGCGTATTTAATCATTACACATAATTTTTTAATCCGACATTTTCATACCGGATTTTTTTATTGCCTGATCGCAATTTCAATTGTAACCAGAAACAAACGTTTGCGTGGAAATAAACTGTTTATCATGCTTCCTGCGCCCCTAATTTTTCAATAAACATCTTGCTTAAATTGACAGTTTAAAAGCATTTTACTAATTTTAATGATTACTAAAACTGATAATGACCGGAAAACCAGCCACCATAAAAGAAATAGCTAAAATTCTTAATGTTTCTGTATCAACAGTTTCAAGAGCCTTGCACAAACATCCTACTATTGGTATTACTACCCAATTGAAGGTGCAGGCACTGGCCGAAAAACTGGGTTACGAGCCTAATCAAAATGCTATATCTTTTCAAAAAGGAAAAACCTATACCATCGGTGTTATTATTCCTGAGCTGTCTGAAGCTTTCTTCTCGGCAGCTATCAGCGCTATTGAGGATACTGCCTACAAAAGAAACTATACAGTTTTGATAGCCCAATCACATGACAACGAGGAAAAGGATATACAGCTGGTTGAAAAAATGAAAAACTCCCGTGTTGATGGTCTGCTGATATCGGTGGCTAAATCAACTTCGTCATTTGCTCATTTTGACATGCTGAAGCGCTTTAATATCCCCGTTGTATTTTTCGATCGTATCCCTCCGCTTAAAAACATCCATTATGTGGCCTGCAATATGGAAACCGGCAGCATTGAAGCTGTAAACTACTTATTGCAAAAAGGCCACCGCAGTATCGGTCTTATTAACGGACCGGCTACGCTGGCGGCCAGCGGCGAGCGCAAGGAAGGCTATATTAAAGCCATGACAAAGAACAGGTTAAAGTTTGACCCCTCATTAATAGTAGGCTGCAACTTAACCGAAGAAGGCACACAGGCTGCCCTGGATAGTTTACTTGCGCACAAACGCCGACCTACGGCTATTGTTACCTTTAATGATTATGTGTCTTTATACGCCATAAAACATGCCCGTGCAATTGGTATCAACCTGGATAAAGACCTGCAATTTGTAAGTTACGCCAATTTGCCCATCATCAATTATATGGATTATGCCCCAGTGGCTTCGGTTGAACAGTTCCCCTACCTCCAGGGACAAAAAGCTGCCGATATTTTATTAGATCTTCTTTCCCGCAAAGAGCAATCGCCAGACGAAGTGCAGGCTTATTACAACGTCATTGTTGAGTCGCAGCTGATAGAAAACAAACCCAAAAAACAGCCATTGAAATTGTGAATTTTACACTATTCAAATCGGGCACTGATTTTGAACTTATCTTGATGGATTGTCAATTAAAAAAACAGGCAAACGTTTGCGTGAAAAATTTAGCGGTTTATTAATTAGGTTTGGTTTAAGCATTCAAAAAACCTTAAAAAACTTAGTAAATGTTTGATGTTATCCTAAAATCCTTTGGCCTTATCGCACACGATTATCATATTGAAAAATTTGGCGAAGGATTGATCAACCGAACCTGGAAAATGACCGGTTTTAAAAACGATAACGAGTTTATATTGCAACAGATCAATAAAAACGTTTTTAAAACACCAGAACATATAGCCGAAAACACCAACAAAATAGACGATTATCTATCAAAGCGTTATCCCGATTATTTGTTTGTAGCATCCTTGCCTACCACAACCGGCGATTACATGGTTAAATATACCGATAACGAATACTATCGCCTGTTTCCGTTTATCAAAAACTCCATTACCTTAAACACGGTACAAACCCGCGACGAGGCTTTTGAGGCAGCACGTCAGTTTGCCAAATTCACCAATTTGCTGGCTGGCTTTAATGTAAGTGGCCTGCATTACACCCTGGCTGGCTTCCATGACCTGTCTGGCCGGTTTGAGACTTTTAAACGGGTAGTAAAAAATGCCGGAGTTGAACGGTTAGCTGAAGCCCGGGACACTGTTGACCGGGCTTTCCATCACCGGGATATTGCCGATATGCACCAATCCATCATGCACGATCAGTTGATTCCTTTACGCGTTGTTCACCATGATACCAAGATTAGTAACATTTTGTTTGATGCCGACCATAAAGGCCTCTGTGTCATAGATCTGGATACCGTGATGCCGGGTTACTATATCAGCGATGTGGGCGATATGATGCGTACTTACCTCTCCCCTGCCAATGAGGAAGAACAGGACCTTTCTCTTATCCATGTGCGCGAAGATTTTTTCGCGGCTATTGTAGAAGGCTACCTGTCTGAAATGAATACCAACTTAACCGAAGGTGAGCGGGATCTGTTTGTGTATTCCGGCAAATTTATGATCTATATGCAGGCCATCCGCTTTCTGACCGATTATCTGAACAATGATATTTACTATGGCTCCAGCTATCCCGGACACAACCTGCTGAGGGCCCGTAACCAGTTTACCCTTTTAGAAAAATATATAGCCTGCGAAGATAAATTTATGCAGTTGGTCTCGGCCCCACAAAGTCAGACCAAATGATGTGAAAAAACTTTTTAAACCTTAAATTTTAACACTTCTCTGGCCAAAAACCGGGTAAAAACGGCCTAAAATTTGTTCAAAAACCCTCATTTTAACACTTTTTAACAAATTTCATCACGGTTTTGACGTGTTTTGAAAAGTTTAAAAAGTATTAATTTATTGACTATCAAATAACACATACCAAACGGCCAATTTTTGTTCCCCTTTGGTTCTTTAAGCAAACAGCCCGCTCCTCTGGCAAAAGAGAGCGGGCTGTTTGGCTTTCCATAAATATACGAAATTTTGCAGGATAATCAAATTCGTATTGCAAATGACGCACGGAGAATTTTTCTCCCATTGTCTGTGTTCCCACAGGCAATTATTGCAACTATCAGGCCGTGGTGATCAATTGTATTTCAGGCAAAATCAATAATTCAATAAATCACTAATTCAATAATTAATTATATCATCAGCAACAGGTGTTTGATCATATCAACGGTCATGGCTTCCAGATTAAACCTGGGCTGCCAGCCCCAGTCTTTTTGAGCTTCGGTGTCGTCAATTGATCGCGGCCAGCTGTCGGCTATTTGTTGGCGCAGGTCGTTTTTGAGATAGCTGATGGAAAAGCCCGGAATGTGTTCGCTGATTTCGGCTGCCAGCTCCGCTGGGGTACAGCTAAAACCACCCAGATTATACGAACGGAATACTTTTAGTTTCTCCAGCGGGGTTTGCATCAGCTCGATGGTACCACGGATAGCATCGTCCATATACATCATGGGCAAACACGTACCGGCCGAAAGGAAGCATTGGTAGCTTTCGGTGGCTATGGCATCGTGAAATATCTGTACCGCATAGTCGGTAGTGCCGCCGCCGGGCGCGGCTTTCCAGCTAATGAGGCCGGGATAACGGATACTGCGTACATCCAGGCCATATTTCTTGCGGTAATAATTGCACCAGTTTTCGCCGGCCAGTTTACTGAAGCCATAAACCGTTTGCGGATCCTTTTCGCCAAACTGCGGGGTATCATCCTTGGCCGAACCCGGACCAAATACCGCGATAGAACTGGGCCAGAAAACCTTTTCGACCCGGTAAGCTACCGACAGATCAAGCACATTAAGCAGGCCGTTGATGTTAAGATCCCAGGCATAGCGGGGCTTGGTTTCGCCGGTGGCAGATAACAATGCGGCCAGCAGGTATATCTGTTTGATGCGATACCGCTCAAAAATGATTTTAAGCCGCTCTATATCATTAACATCGGCCTGTACAAACAAGTCGCCCTTCAGCTGCTTACGTGGTCTTATATCGCAGCTAATGACCTGGTACGCGGGCCAGGTTTCCTTTAAGGCGTCAATCAGTTCGGTGCCAATTTGCCCGTTTGAGCCTATTACTAAAATACTATCCATATCCGGTTTAAAAACCGAAATTAGATATCATTAACCGAAAAAGAGGCTTATGAAGCCCTTAACTTCTACACAAACGTTTGATAATGACGGCATCATCTTTATTTTCTTTTGTCATTCCTGATGAACGAAGGATCTTCTTCAGTATACCAATCACCTCACAGATGCTTCAATCATTCAGCATGACAAATTTATTTTGTTTCCTATACTACCGCGGGCTTCCAGCTCTTGGACCACATGGTTTCAGCTTTCAGCTCAACAAAAAAGCCGAGGACTTTAACCATACCACTCACGAGATACGCTATCGCTAATCTCTCGGGAGCGAGGCTGTTTATGAATTCGCTATCTTTATCCATAGAGTTTGTTAAACTCATCCATAATATCTTTTGTTATCTTACTTGAGACTTTTGCAAAAGACTCCAATATGAAAATATTTCTTATTCTTATAAGGCCTAAACTGCCTGCCATGATAACATCCTGTGTCTGCAGAAATTTGAAATTCTTATGCTGTTCAAGTGGCTTATTGAGATCTTTCTGCATAATGCCCCCATTATGTACCAATAAATTTCTTACATCTTGATACTGCGATATTTTATCCCAGGGAGATTTTGAGCGATCTGCTGAGGAAAGGTTACCTGTGAGGTGTAAATAATTGATATATTGGTTTAAAACTCCCCGTCCGCTATGCTCAAGACTAATCTTATTATTTGGCAATTGTTCAATTTTTTTTGCAGCTTTCAATAAATAATGTTCAAATGATGAATACATAGTGATATACAATGCATTAAGAAACAACCATGATATATTATTCAGACGGCTTCCTTCTTCTAACCAGTCCGAATTGCCAGTTTCATCAACAAGCTTTGCGGCAAAGTCTTCGTTTTGCTTTTCAAAAGATTTGAGGTTGTCCTTTGCCAAAGTGAGGTATGAGCTAAGGTTACGAACATATAGCTTGTCGCTTAAATTCAGATCGAATTTCATGAAGGTTTTTTAGATTGAATTTGGTGCAATAAGTATTGTACTAACAAATCTATAATAAGTAAACGATTTTATGACCTATTACCCCAACTGATATCTGTTATTTATTTCAATAGCTCTTTTAACTCCAAATCCCCATCATCCAATAATTCAAAAGCCGTATTTCCATCACAATTGGGGATAGTTTTATCGGCGTCAGCCTGAACCAGGATCCTGACGCATTCCAAATAATTGGATGAAGTGGTTGCGCCTCCGTTCTTTAATCCATGAACAGCCCAAAAGAGCGGTGTGGCTTTAAAATCGATACATATTTTATTAATTTCTGCCCCCTGCTGTACCAGTTTTTCAACTACTTTATCCCTTCCGCACCAGGCTGCCCAGTGTAAGGCAGTACCGCCATGACAGCCGGCGTGATTTAAATCGGCGCCGTTTTCGATGTATAAAAGCGCAACCTGATCGGCATGCAGGCTTGCCGCGGCTGTAAGTGGTGTATCCTGTTTTTCTACCAATCTGTTACCATTGACATTTGCCCCGTGCGCTAAAAATATCCGGGCCATTTTTACGGCTTCGGCATCGGTATACGTTCCGGAAAACACCCCATCGCAGAGCCGGTGCAGCGGATGAGCCTTAGTGGTGTTCACACTATCATACGGAAGGCCTTCATTAGCCAAACTTGGATTATTTGAAAGGGTCTGCTCAATGCCCTGGTAATCTTTATTGTCAATAAGTGTTTTCATTTAGTATCAAGTAGATAGTATCCAGTATCACGACTTTTTATGTTGAATTTAGCTATTTATTTATAAAAATAACAACAAAAAACGGGCATCATGCTGACACCCGTTTCATAAATTTTAACTATACAAATAAAGTTGTCATCCTGAACGTAGCGAAGGATCTTCTTCAACAATGTCTGTTGTACAATAGGTGCTTCAACCGTTCACCCGCCAGTTCAAGTGTCTACGCTTACATCCACAGTAATAAAAATAAGCGTTGACGCTTATTTAAACATCCATCAAGCGTGGACGCTTGATGGGGCGATGTCTTGATTCCTGATTCTAACCTCTTAATTCTATAGCTTACTCCAAAGTCGTTTTGCCCCTGATGGTTTTGGCTTCGTTCTGGTGGAAATCAAATACGATAATTTCATTGCTTCCTTTTTTGAGCCATGATGCCGGGCAGTACAACCTTTGCTGCGGACCGGTGTTCCAGTACCTGCCCAGGTTATGCCCGTTAACGTAAATAATACCTTTGGCATAATTACTCAGGTCGAAAAACGTGTCGCCGGTTTCCCGTAGGTCAAACGCTCCTTTAAAGAACATGCCTTTAGCATCAGCTTCGGCTTTTGCGGGTTTCAGTGTTTTGATGAAAGCTTCGGTCATGGGTAAAGGGTAGATCTGCCAGTCCATCAGGGTCATGCCATTGAGGGTTACCCGATCGGTGATGCCTTTACGATCGATGATGTACTGGGCAAAGTTGATGTGGCCCATGCCTTCTACCAAAATATCCAGTACCGGGTCTTTACTGCTGCTTTCGGGGATCTTGATATTCCATTTGCCGCCGTCGCGGTAAACGGTATCAATCAGTTTACCATCAACAAAAACCATAGCATAATCATGCGGTTCGGTAATGGTAAGGGTACCTTTTTTATGACCGATGAGCTTGGTACGGTAAAGCATCAGACCCTGGTTTTGGTCGTAATACTCCATTGGCTGCGGTTGCGGCGACAGGAAGGGTTTGGGCAGCTGCTGCCAGATACTGGTGAGCGGCGCTAAAGTAATAGCCGGTATGCTGATAGGTTTAGCGGCCTGCGGCACCGCCGGGATCTTGTATTTTACATATTTGCTGATGAGGTTGCGCAGCATATAGTATTTGGGTGTTGCCTGTCCCTGCTCGCTAATGGGCGCATCGTAATCATAACTGGTGAGATCGGGCTGGTATTGGGTAGCCGAAAAAGCGTTGGCACCCGCGGTAAAGCCAAAATTGGTACCGCCATGTATCACATACAGGTTAAATGATTTATGTTTCTCCAACAGGTAGGTAATTTCTTTCTTGAGACCATTGGTATCGGGTTTGGCAAATTTCTCTTTCCAGTGGGTTAACCAGCCGGGATAAGTTTCGCTGCTGAATGATGGTACATTGGGGTTACGTTTAGTGGCCTGGGCAAAATCCTCGTCGCTGCTGCCGCTGTCCAGGCCGATAGCCGCGCCGTCGATATTACCGGCTTCCAGCATGTAAGGTGTAGCGCCATCGGCAGTATAAAAGGGTACAGTAATACCATTTTGCAACCATAGTTTGCGCAGGGCTTCCAGGTAGGTTTTATCGTTAGCATAACTACCATACTCGTTCTCGATCTGCGACATGATGATAGGGCCGCCATTGGTACATTGCAGGGATTTAACCTCAGCGGCCAGGCGGGCTACATAACGGCTAACCGCATTCATGTAGCGGCTATCCATACAGCGCACTTTAATATCGGGAATTTTTAACAGCCATGAGGGCAATCCGCCAAAATCCCATTCGGCACAAACATACGGACCGGGACGCAGCAATACCCACATGCCTTCTTCCTTACAAATGCGGATGAATTCGGCAATATCATGATTGCCCGTTTTAAAGTCAAAAACACCCGGGGTAGCCTCATGATAGTTCCAGAATATGTACGCGGCGATGGTATTGCAACCCATGGCCTTGGTCATGCGGATACGGTCGCGCCAGTACTCGCGCGGAATCCGGGCCGGGTGCATTTCACCGCTGATAATCTGGAAAGGTTTGCCATCCAGCAGAAATTCATTTTTACTGAGGCTGAAAATATGCTTGTCCTGCGCGAAACATAGCACAGGTAATAAAAAGAGTAAGGGTAAAAGGTATTTTTTCACGGTCTATTTTATTTTAGTATCAAGTAGTTAGTATCAAGTATCATGACTTTTTTCTTTCTTTTTTAACATCAAGTAGACAAGGTATCTTGATACTTGACACTAACTACTTGATACAAATCTCACGGTAATTTATTAAAATCTATACTGGGGTGAACGCCTGATTGCGGGCGGCTAAGATCGCTTCTTAAGGTCGAAAAATCATTAAAAAAACCACAATTTCTGAGATAAAAATGATCGCCCTGTACACCGCCGCCATAATCCTTTCTGTATTTGATATTTGCGGTGGCATCGCCGGTAAAAAGAGCCTTGGTGAGCGGGTACCATTTGCCTGCGGTATCTACCAGCCAGCCATTGCCAAAGTTTACCCGGCGCTCGGTAGTACCCATCTCCGGATCAAAATTTTCCAGGAACGAATACAATCCTTTTAAATAAAAGCCCGACATGGGTCGTTTAAAACTGGCCACCAACTGCCAGCCGCTTTGATCGGCGGGTTTAAAGTACGCCGTAAATATGGTGATTTTAGCCGCGGCGTCGGCCTGAGCATGGATCAAAAAGGCGTAGGTTTTGCCCGCTACCCAGGGATAGTTCATGTAGCTTTGACCGCCCGAACCTTCGCCGCCAAACTCCCCGCCGTGTACGCCCGCTCCTTTCTTTAACAGGTGGATCTTTAAACTATCGGGGATACTTTTAGGATCATCGGTATTGTACGGGCTCCAGATAGAAAACAGTACATGGCGCTCGGTAGGTGAATTTACCTGCATACCGAAATAGCCGCCGGTAAAACCATTGGCCATAAAGTACGAACCCAGCACATCGTTGCCTACGGGTACAGTCACTTCATTATAGAACCATTCGGCAGTAGTTTTGGCTTCATCGGGCAGTGGATAATTAAGGTGAACCGACGGCCCCCTGCGTCCCCAGTGGAAATAGTTGCCATGATTATCTTTGGTATACTCAGCGCCATTGGCAGTAGCCCGACCACTCAGCAACAGATCGCTCACTTGCGCGAATACATTGCCGCTCTTTTTTAAACCCTGCAATTTTATTTGCAGATAGCCAGGAGCTTTAATATGGGCAGTGCCAAAATCAACAACTGCGGTTTCATGATTGGATACCGTTTTGGTTAACACACTTTGCCCTGCCGATACTTTGATGGTGCTGCTACCCTCCGGCACTTGCAGCCTAAGCGCAATTTTCAGATCACCAGCTGCCTCCAGGCGCACGTATATGCTCACCACGTCGGTATTGCTGCTCCAGTTAATGAGGCCGGCGCTGTCAATGGCCGCCTGCCCGTTTTTGCTTAGCCAGGCGTTGCCGCCCAACGGTACTTTAAGCATACTGTCTACCGGGAGCGTGGTAGCTTGGCTGCTCAATTGCAGTAGTGCAAAAGTCGCGCAGGCGTATAATATCCTGCTTATTTGTTTTTTATTAATCATATCGTTTATTTAATGATCAGCAACCAGCCTTTGGCTTTTTCAACCGGGATCTTATCATTCAAACCAAATGTTTTGGCTGGTTGGAATGTCCTGATCTCCGGTGCGGTGATTGTTGCCTTTGATGGGTCGATACCCAGTTTTTTCCAATCGATTTTTAGCTGGATCTCCGTATCTGTATCCGCCCAGCTGGCTATGGAAACCAGTACAGCGCCATCTTTTTTGTAGATAGTGGCCAATACTTTATCATGGTCGGTTTTTACGGGGTTATCATCAACCCAGTAACCTATCATTTTGGTGCCTTTGATGCCAAAATCATCCCAAACTTTCCATATCGGGCGTGGGTCGGCGCCATCGCTCCAGGGCATACGGTTGGTCATACCATAAACCATACCGCGCCATTTGTTACCGCCGCCTTGCAGCATTTCGCCCATCAAACCAAACGGGATACCGCTCACTTCGGTCAGGAAAAAATCAGGACTGTTCTTTTCATAATCAAAATACTCACCGAACCACAGCCGGTTGAGGTATGGAAAATGCTCCATGTACAGGTTGGCGCTGTTGTTAAAACCATCGCTTTTGTTGTACTGGTTGGCCGAGTGCAGATCGATAATACCAGGGTGGCCATCCTTAGTCAATACCCTTTTAACCCGTTTCATGGTTACACGGTCAAAAGCCACATCGTCCAGGTAGATACCGTCGATGCCCACGTTTTGAGTCAGCCAGTTCATACCCTCTACATAGTAATTGTGCCAGCGGTTCATACCGCTGTTGATGATGGCGGCATCCTTAATTTCGGGTACAAACCAGGCGGCAATATAATCATCGCCCACGTGTTCCTGCAGCCAGCTGAACCCGCCGCCTTTACCCGGCGAATAGATCTCGTGCCCCAGACTACGCAGAGCAAAGGTTTCATAAGCATGGTTGGATAGCTCGCGGATGGTATTATAGATCTTCACCTTTAAACCTGCAGCGTGTGCCGAATCATCATAAGCTTTCATGGCTTTCCAGGCGATGAACGGATAATTGATATTGGGGTTGATAGCCGTAGCATGATGAATATTGATCACCGTAGCGCCGGCCTGTTTAATGGTATCGATAGGCTTGTAGGCATGATAAAACCGGGTAGTCCACTGAAAATCGGTATTGATGGTATGGAAAGGTGTGATCAGCAGGTTGAAGTTATAATACAACACATCGCCTTTGCTCAGTTTGCGCTCGCCGCTGTAATTGTTAGCCAATACGGCTTTGCCATCGTCTTTTACGTTGATACCCCCTTTGTCGCCATTACCCCATGATGATGGCAGGATCAATGGTTTTTGCAGGTAGAAATTGGTATTGAGCGGACGAACATATTTTTCATCGCGCAGGGAATATTGCAAACCGGCGTTCACATTGCCTATCCAGGCGCCATCCTGATTTTTATGCGTTACATCCCATTTCCATTCAAAATTTTCGGGGCGATAGCCGCCTTTTTGACCCAGACCCATCATGTATTTGGCCACATCCCGTTTAAAGGGAATATGCATGGTAATGTCTTTAAAACTCACATCCTGCAGGGCTTTTACCTTAACAGTATAGGCTATAAAACCATCAAATTCCATGGAAGCGGTCACTTCCATCTGCAGACTATCGTTGGCACTGGTGGCCGTCCATTGTACCGTGCCGGGCTCCTGTTTGGTAAATTGCAGGCCCTGACTTTTTAGTTTAATATTTTTACCCGCGTTGTTCAGGAAATGAAAATGAATAGCCTCGGTCAGCAGATTATTGGGTGCATCGGCATATTCGGTCATTTCGGGCGTAAAGAAAGTTTGGATCTGTTTGGGGAAACCATCGGTATTCACTTCCACTTTTCTGCCTAACAGTTCAACCGTGTTATTTTTTACTACCAGTGGTTTGTATGGCGCTATCACTGTATTTTTCTGCGCCATGGTAGAGTTCAACCAGCCCAGGCGGGTCATTTTCCAGGGTTCGTCAACGCCGCCGTTTTTGGCCAATGCCGGGTTCACTTTCACCAACAATTGAATTCCTTTCGATGCTTTGCCGTTGATACTGATGGTAGCCTTGCCCGTATAAACAGCCGCAGAGGCACTTACAGGCACATCTATACCACACCATAAGGCCTGGATAGTTCCTGTAGCTACGCTTACCGTTTTCGTTAGCGGCGAACCATCATAGGCGGTACCCCCTGTATTGATACAGAACAAAGCCGAAGCCGGAATTTTTTTACCAGTCGTACTTTTCAGATCGCTGAAAGTAACTTTTACATCATCCAGGTTTTGCAGGGCGTATATACCCAACTGGAACGAGAAGTTTTCACCGCGCAGGGCTGAGGCGGTATATTTACTTTGCGGACCAAGTGCTATCCAACGCTGGGGAAGATCTTTGGTCATGCGGATGGAATTTAACCTATCCTCCGGAAAAACCAGGAACGATTCGTTTTTATGTTTGCTGATCAGCGCATCCGTTTCGTTTTTGGTGGCGATCACTTCCATGGGATAAAAGCTATTGAACGCATCTATCGATTGAAACTCCTTTACCGTGGCCGCAGGGATATTGGCGCCTAAACTGTTTAACCATGCAGGTGAAGCCGTGTTCTCTGGTTTCAAATAGATCCCCCTTGGATAATTGGACCGGCCCTCATTTTTATAAGGCATATAATATACAAAGTAAGTTCCCGCGCCCGATGTGGGCTCAAAAACCACTTCGCCGCTTTCGCGGGTAATGGCGTCCAGTTTTACGTTGGTTATTTTTTGCTTTGTTTTGGCATCTTCAATAATCACCCGTTTGTTTTCCGGGTCGTTATCCCTTCTTCTCCAGGGAATTATCGCTTTGGCTGCCTTGCCTGTGCCTGTAAAAGTTAAAACTACCCGGTGGTTCCCCAACGAATCGGGCAGCCAGCAGTTTTTACAATTGGTATAAGGTATTTTTTGAGCCTGCGCCGCAAAACCGGATAACAGAAAGAAGATAGCGAAAAACTGTTTTTTCATAATATGTATAAATCAGCAGATATAAAGTTAAAGGAGGGAGTTACCCCCTCCTAATGTAACTATAAATAAAATATCTGTTTGTTGTGCCAACCCATGCTATTTCTAAAGCATGGTAAGCGTTGTTATTTTAAGGATTTTGTGTGAGTTTTGGATTGTTATCAATTTCTGTTTGAGGGATATAGAATACCACCCGCGGGTCTGTAGGCGCTACGGTTTGCATAATATTGGTTGTTGGGGTATTGTTCAGCGCATGTGTACCCGGGTAGTTGCGTACCATAGGTAAATTATTCCTGAACAGATCATAAGAGCGCTGCCCTTCAAAAGCAAACTCCAGGCGACGTTCTTCCAGCACAGCACTTAATACATCGCCGGCTGTTGCCTGGGTAAGTGTTGGTATACCCGCCCTGGTACGAATGATGTTGACATCGTCAAGCGCCGGCTGACTGTTACCCAATTTAGCATTGGCTTCGGCACGGTTTAAATACATTTCGGCCAAACGGAGGTATACCGGCGAACTCAGGGTTACTATGCCTTCCTGAAAACTGTATTTAGTAATGTAATACATCGGTGTTTTGGGCGTTAGCTTTGGGTTGTACTGTAAAACACCCGAAATGGTGTATGGCGCTATAAAGCTATGACGAAGGTCATTCGGGTATTTATCCAGATCTTCTACATAAGTTTTTGAGGCATATATCTCGCCCCAACCGGTATTGCCCTGTCCACCGGGAGTGGTTAAAGAACTGGTGCCATCTGGCCCCTGCCCGCTGTAATACATAGAGCCAATAGCGCTAAAACCCTGATCTTGTGTTTTGGTGTATTTGATACAGAAAATGGTTTCCTTGTTATTTTCGGGTACACCGCTAAAGTAACCTTTATAATCACCTCCCTGTAGCAAACCATAACGACCGGAATTGATCACGAGGTTGGCATATTTAATGGTATTGGGATAATCGTTCATATATAAATAAACGCGCGATAATAAAGCGTAAGCCACTTCTTTTGAGGCATACACATTGGTATTAGATGATGTCATCAGATCGGCCGCCTTTAAAAGATCAGTCAGTACAGCGCTATACACATCTTTTACCGAGCTACGGGCCGGAGCAATATCGGTACTGGTTTCTACTAATATCGGTACGCCAGGGTTGTTGCCATTGCCTTGTGAATATGGCCTGCCAAAAATACGCACCAGGTTAAATTCGGCCATGGCACGGAGGTACAGATTTTCGCCTTTAAGCTCTTTCAGGCTAACTGAGGCGTTATCGGGAATAGCGGCTATGATCTTGTTGGCAGCTGCAACCAGGTGGTAAGCCTGTTTCCAAAAATTAGTTGCATGCCCCCCGGTCGGAATTTGATTATACCTGTAACACCGTGAAAGATCATCAGATGAAGGTTGTCCCTGTGCTATATTATCACCAGGATATTCCATCAGGAAATGTCCGCTTCTTACATAATCCGGGTTTCTGAGCACGGCATAATTACCAATGGTAGCCGTTGCTATATGCGAGGAATCACCTAAAGCTACTTTTTCATCAATAGCGGTTGATGGCTCTACTTTTTTACACGCGCTCACCATAGATCCTAAAAGGCCAACAATGAGCATTATTTTTATATATTTTAAAATCTTCATTTTCGTTTTTTTTAGAATCCAACATTCACACCGAACAATATTTTTCTGCTGATGGGGTATTTAAAACTCGACGTACCTATACCACTGTCACTCAGGCTTACTTCCGGATCGGTTCCGGTAAACTTGGTGAACGTTACCAGGTTATCGCCGCTAACAAATATCCTGGCGCTTCTGATCTTTAAGCTATTTAACCAGGTTTGAGGTAACTGGTAACCCAGGGTAACGTTACGTAAGCGCAGGTAACTGCCATTTTCGAGGTAGCGGGTTGAAGTAGAGTTGGAATTGGCATTACCCCCCTGTATAGCTTTAGGCTCGGTTGCTACATCCCCTGGTTTTTGCCAGCGTGTCCAGCCCTTGGCCGGTACCATGGCGTTATAGCTATCATATAAACCATCATTATCAAAATAAACACGGCTATCGTTATATACATAGTTGCCGGAAACAAAATTAAGGAAGGTACTTAATGAAAAGTTTTTGTAAGCAAAGGTATTGGTGATACCGCCGGTAAATTTAGGTGATGCTGATTTACCGGTAAATTGTTTAGATGCCGATGCCTGTGAATAAACACTGGTTGTTTGTTTGGTTACATTACCACTGGCATCGGTAACTAATTTTTCCCATAGTGGTTTACCATTTGCCGGATCTACCCCCGCCCATACCGGCATATACCATTCATTCATATCATGCCCTACCGCAATGGGTAGTGATGCACCTGGTGCAGCCATTAATTCGCCGGCATCTAAGGATAATACCTTGTTGCGGTTAAAGGCGATGTTAAAATTGGTTTCCCATTTAAAAGCGCCGATAAGATTTCGCGAATTCACGTTGATCTCCAATCCGCGGTTACGTACCGAGCCTATGTTTTCAAATACATAATTATACCCGGAGGTTGCCGGCAGCGGTTTCTTAAATAATAAGGCGCTTGATGTTTTTTGATACACATCAATATTAATATCAATGCGGTTAAACAAACCCAGGTCTAAACCGATGTTAGCCGTTTTCATTTTCTCCCAGGTAAGATTAGGGTTAGCCTTTTGCGACGGATATGAACCAGGTGCCCCATTGTAACTTGCAGACTGATCAATGCTGTATAAGCCTAAAGCCGCGTAATTACCAATTTCGGCATTACCAGTTGTTCCGTAGCTTGCGCGTAGTTTCAGGAAATTAATCGCCTTTACGTTTTGCATAAAGTCTTCCTTGGTCAGTATCCATGAAGCCCCGCCCTGGTAAAAGTTACCGCTCGGATTGTTGCTGCCAAAACGAGAAGAATACTCATGTACATAGGAGCCCACTAAAAAGTATTTACCGGCATAGTTATAATCGGCCTGACCCAGGTATTTGCGGAAATTATACTCATCCACACCACCGCTTGGATTACTGATAATATCCGTAGCGGTTGACATTACCGGGCTCCCTGCAGGCAAACCTTTTCCGTTCAGGTATTGGTCATCATAATGATATTTCTGACCCTCGCCAACTGCCAGCAACGTTAAATTATGATTGCCAAAGCTGTTATCATACTTTAACCGGTTGGAGGTTAACAAAGTACTGCTGAACGAACTGCTGTTATATAATTCGCCGGAATTTGCCCCGCCATCCTTAGTACGCGTGTCGTAATAGGTTTCATCACGATAGTTATAAAGCGTTACGCGGTTATAAGTGGCAAAACTGAGGTGTTTGGTGATGGCATAGTCTATATTAAAATCGCCGCTGGTGTTGAGGCTTTTCGCATTGGCAAAATTATATTGCAAGCCTTGTAAAAAGTTCTCTTTATCGCGGCCTACCCAACCCGGATAGGTTCTGCCGTCGGTTGGTGTGCCATCAGCATTATATGCGGGGTCATACGGCATACTTAAATAAGCATCGTACAGCGCATTGCCGGTAAAAAGGCTGGTTGGATTATTATCCTTGGTATAAATGGTGTTCAGAAAAACACTTAGCTTTACCTTATCGCTTAGTTTTGTGGTGAGGTTTGAACGCAGGTTATAAGCTGTTTTAGCATTATCAATTAAAGTACCCTGCTCCTTGTAATAATTCCCTGAAACGTAGAACTGTGTTTTATCACTACCGCCCGAAACAGAAATGGTATGATTTTGTGTAACGCCGGTTCTGAAAGCCAGATCGAGCCAATTGGTATTGTTATTTAATACCGATGGATCCGGGGTAAGGAATGTTTTTTGATAATCATACAATTGCTGCGAATTCATTAGGTGGAAATTACCAAATGTGGCCTTGTTAAAACCAACTACCGAGTTTACATCAATTCTGGTTAAACCCGCTTTACCCTGTTTGGTAGTCACAATAATTACCCCGTTGGCCGCCCTTGAGCCATATAAGCCAGTTGCAGCCGCATCCTTCAATATAGTTACCGACTCTACATCTGTAGGATTATAGGTGCCACCGATATTGCCATCAACCACTACCAATGGGCTTGTACTTGCGCTGATGCTGCTTGCACCACGGATCAGGATGCTGGACCCTGCCGAAGGATCGCCAGATGCGGATGATACCACTACGCCTGGCGCTTTACCCTGTAACAGGCTAACCAGATCATTTGAAGTAACATCCCTTAATTTATTTCCGTTAATAACCGAAACCGAACTGGACAGCTGCGATACCTGTTTAGAGGAGTACCCTACTACAACTACCTCGTTCAGCTTATTCAAATCATCTTCCAGCACAACCGATACTTCATTTGATGAACCTATCGTTACTTCCTGCGGTTTATATCCTATATAGGTTACCGTTAAAATTCCAGATTTACCTTTAAGGGTTAATTTAAATTTACCGTTGATGTCGGTTACAGCGGTGTTTTTATTTCCTTTTTCGGATACTGTAGCACCAATGGCGGGCAAACCCTTGGTATCTTTTACGGTACCATTAATTACCGTTTGGGCATTGGCCCAGGTTGGTAACATTATAAACAGATAACAGCAAACCAGTTTTAAAAAAGGACTAACGCAGGAGCGGCCTTTTGAAAAAATACCTTGCATGAAATCCGGGCCAGGTTGTGAGTAAATTTTAATCATACATTGTTGGTGTTAATTATTAGTTGGTCAATAAATTTCCAGTCGGTTTTTTTATGTTTTTTTGGATATTGGAAATTAGAAATATGGCCTAAACAAAGCAAGATTGAAGCCCCCTAAACACCACGCAAACGTTTGTTTTACAAAAGATTAAGCAACACAAACGTTTGATAAACAATAAAATACATAGGGCATCTGTCAGAAAGATCCCGCCGGGAGCAGGCTTTTTGTCTTTACAGGCTGATATAATTGGAGGTTATAGTTCAAAAGCTTCCTGTTTTGAGTAAACAGGTAAAAACTTTTTATTTTCTGGCGACGTAACAGGCACATTTTTAAGTGGTAACAGGCGGGCAGGTTGCCTTAGCGATAATCCATTGTGCTTATGATGCCTTCAATAAAGGTGCTATATAACGATACACTTTGTCCGTACATTCTGGGGAGCTTTCGTCAGTGTATAAATGATCAGTTCGGGTTGAATGGAGGTTCCAAAGCCCAAACTGATCCGGTATCTTTTTAAGCGGATATTCCGCTCAATTTATATCTTTTCGCTTAATCTGATTTGAATTTTACTCAGGCAATTTAAAGATATTATTGCTGCGGTCAATATCCGGCAGTTGCCTGCCCGGGTCGGCTATGACCGAGGTTATTTTTGATGTGGTATTACATTTCAGCTTCCACTTGCCCCCTTTTTGCCATACCTCAACCGGAAGTTTGATCAATTGAGCTTTACCACTTTGCTCAGTCACTTTTAAAGTAATGGGCAGGGCCATTTCTCCTAAATTCTCAATAGTAATGATAGCACCAGCTGTAGGGTCATTTTTGTTATATTTCACATCGGTAACCGCCTGATCAAGCTTCCAGGTGGTGTAAAACCATTCCTTCCAAAACCAGTTCAGGTCTTCGCCGGAGGCATCATTCATGGTGCGGAAAAAGTCCTCTGGCAGCGGGTGTTTGTAGGCCCAGCGTTTGATGTACATATTGAACGCATAATCAAACCTGTCGGCGCCTAAAACCTCATTGCGTAAAATATTCAGGGCCAAGGCGGTTTTGTAATAATACTGGCCGCCATCGTGCATTACTTCGGGCGGAGTCATCAGTGGGTCTTTTTCGTGCATCAGACTGCGGGTCATACGTACGGCCATGCTGCTGGTATCTCCATATTCGCCGTGATTGAACCAATTAGAGGCATATCCGTTGATAAAAGTGTTCATCCCTTCGTCCATCCACATAAAGCGGCGCTCATTGCTGCCCACAATCATCGGGAACCAGTTATGGCCCATTTCATGCGTAATGTCATGCCACAGATCGTCCTTTTTGATCTCGTAGCTACAGAAAACAATTCCAGGATATTCCATACCTAATGCTACACCCGCCACCACAAATGCCGAATGCCAGGGATATTCAAAATAGTTTTGAGCGTAAAACTCAATACTGTTTTTTAAATATTGCGCCGCGCGACCATAGCGGTCATAACCTCTACTTTCAACCGGGTAAACCGCATTGGCCATTCCCTTTTTGCCACCTGGCAGGTTAACCCTTGCAGCATCCCAGATAAATGCTTTTGAAGCCGACCAGGATACATCGCGCGTATTGTGCATTTTATAATGCCAGGTTAACGTCCCTCCTTGTTTTGGCCTGATGCCCGCCGTGCCTACTTCGGCCCCGGTAATAATGTGTACTGAACTATCGCTCTTAGCGGCGGCAGCCAGGCGCTTATTTTGCTCAGCAGTTAATACCTGCTGCGGGTTCTGCAAATCGCCGGAACCGGCTACGATCAAATCGGCAGGAACGGTAATCGAGTAATCATAATTACCATACTCACAGTAAAACTCACCAGTACCTATATAAGGTAAAGTATCCCAGCCATTCACATCATCATACACGCACATACGCGGGTACCATTGCGCCAGTTGGTAGATCACGCCCTGTTTAACCCCTAAACGCCCCATGCGGTCGGCGCCATAGTGGGGTACATAAAAGGAGTAGTCAACTTTTACGTTGATCTGATCACCATGGGGCTTTACCACAAAGGGCAGGCGTAATTGCATGCGCGTATCAGTAATAGTAGGTTTGATCACATATTTTTTGCCCATATAGGTAACCGAAACCGCGCCAATATCATAGCCCCCCTTGGTATATCCTTTGGCGTCGAAACGGTCGCCGCTAACCGGGGTTGAGGCTGCTCCGCGCGAATCGGGCTTAAACAGATTTTGATCCAGCTGCAGCCACAGGTAATTGAGCGTATCCTGGCTGTTATTGGTATAGTTGATACTTACATTGCCTTTAATCAGGGTATCCTTTTCTATCAGCTCGGCATTAATCACATAGTCGGCCTTGTTTTGCCAGTATTTGGGGCCTGGTGCACCGTTCGCACTGCGAAATTCGTTACCGTTATAGGTAAAAAATGAATGATCGAAAACCTGGAGTTCATTATAGGCCGGCTTGGTTTGGGCAATGGCCAAAAATGGCATCATCGCCGCACAAAAAAACCATAAATTGATGTGTTTAAGTTTCATACTATAATTTAAATAACATTGATATTTTAAGCAGGGCCCAAACCTTTTGTTGCTGTTTACTATCGATGAAATTAATGATTAACTCACGCAGCCTTAATAATTAATTCAACACAAACGTTTGTTATGGCCCTAATTACTTTAAGATCAGTTAATTTTCAATACCTATATTTTGCGGCCTGAGGGCAATAGTTTAGCACCTATTTAACCTTACACAAAAACCCCTGATTAAGCAGCGATACCTTGTTGTACAGGAAGGGCTCACCATTGAGCAAAGTCATTTTTGCACCGCTAAATGTGGCTATGGCCTGCCCGGCAGCGGTATCCCATTCCATGGTAGGGCCATGGCGATAATAAATATGGGCTCGCCCTTCGGCTATCAGGCAAAATTTAAGCGAACTACCTACAGAAATGGTTTCCTTTACAGGATACTGGCTAAGCACAGCGGTTTCTTCGGGCGAGGCGTGCGAGCGGCTGCCGGCAGCTATCCAACCGGTGCTGCTTACATCGGCATGCAGGTGGGTGGTTGTTCCATCCCGGCTCTCTTTCCAACTGCCGATGTTTTGGCCACCGTAATATAATTCGCCGGTAACGGGGATGTAGATAATGCCCAAAACCGGGGTATTTTGATGGATAAGGGCGATGTTCACCGTAAACTCACCGTTATGCTTAATAAACTCTTTAGTGCCATCCAACGGGTCGGCACACCAGAAATAGGGCCAGTTTTTGCGGGTTTCGTAGGGGATATCCCTACCCTCCTCAGAAATAATGGGGATTTGCGGCGTTAAGGCGGTCAGGGCATTGAATATCACCTCATGCGACAACTTATCCGCAGCTGTAAGCGGCGATTGGTCGTCTTTCAAAGTGAGCCCAATATTTTCGGGCGACAGATTATAAATGCTGAGTATGGCAGCCCCGGCTTCTTTGGCTATCTGGTTAACTTGGGTCAGATCGATAGGTTCCAGATCCTGGTAGGTAAAAATCATTTTGGATGGATATGCTGTTTTAATGATCGGATAAAAATTCAACATTCGCAAAAATAGCTACGAGATTGCTTCGTCGTTCCTCCTCGCAATGACATGATTTATTAATACTGACGCAAACAAACCTCAGGACTCCGAACTCAAAAGTTCCGCTTCCGCCTCGATTTTCTTCACGTACAGTTCATCAACCAATATCATTACAATAGCCAGTAGCGGCACGGCCAGTATAATACCCAGTACGCCCGAAAGTGTACCCATTAATACCTGCGACAATATGGTGAGGGCCGGCGGCAGGTCGATCATCTTTTTCTGAATCAGTGGGGTTACAATATTGCTCACAATGGTTTGCGAAACAATATAAATCAACGCTACAATAACGGCGGTATTAGTGCTTATAGTAAGCGCCAGCAATACGCCTGGGATCATGGCGGCCAGCGAGCCAAAGTTGGGGATCAGTTTTAACAAGCCCGTCAGCAGGGCCAGTACCAACGCCACCGGGATGCTCATAATACTTAAACCCACACCTATCAAAATAAACACCAGCACCATCGAGAGCATCATACCCTTCAGCCAGCCTTTGAGTGCCGTGCTGATCCGGTCGATCACGCAGTGGCCTACCTCCTTACGGTCTGCAGGGATCAGTTTAATGATGCCGTCTTTATATAAATTGGGATTGGCTGTAAAAAACATAGCCAGGAACATAATGATATAGATATTGCCCAAAACACCAAAACTGGTATTAAAGAACTGCTTGGCGGTAGCAAACAGCTTGTCAGAATTATCGTCAGACAGATACGATAACACCTTATTGCCCAGAGGATATTCAGACAGCTTTGCTTTAACGGTGTTGACCGTTTGGGGTAGAGAATCGCTCAATACGGTGATCTGCTTGGAGATCTTGGCTCCCATAAACCAAAATAAAACCGTGAGGATAATAAAGGTACCTCCTATGGATATGATCATACAGGCCCGCCGGCTCCATTTGGTTTTGCGCTGTATCATATCGCCAAGGCCATGAAAATAAACCGATACCAGCACACCCGCCAGCACCATCAGCAGTACATTAAACGCTACCCGGGCTATCAATATCACCACTACCAGCAGGGCTACAATAGCTACGGTGTGCCATACTTTTTGGATATAAGTGAGTTCTTTTTCGACAGTTTCTTTTGCAGGCTGTTTGTGATTTTGGGCCATATGGTTTCTTAAAGGTTAATTCACATTTACATTACAATAATTAAATATAAAAGTTTTGTTGACAGGTATCATACGCTTTTAGCGCAAGTATTGTGTGGTTGCCGGTGGGTTGATGACTTGTGCCTGTCGAAGAGTCACAAGTCAGCCTTCATACACAACCCATCACGCAATACTTGCGCCAATAAATGGTACCCGCCGCCGCTATGTTTTTAATTATATTTGCCTGCTTCATTTGAATAGCTGCAATGAATTACACTGAACCACAACTCAGAACCATTAATGTGATACGTTACGTTACCCCGCTGCGCGAGGGCGGCTCGCTGCCTGCCATTGCCGAGGGTGACGATGAGTTTTTATATGTACTCAAATTCCGCGGCGCGGGCCAGGGTGTAAAAGCCCTCATAGCCGAACTTATAGGCGGCGAAATAGCCCGTTTGCTGGGTTTGCGCGTGCCCGAGCTGGTATTCGCCAACCTCGATCCAGCCTTTGGTCGCTCCGAAGCCGATGAGGAGATCCAAGACCTGCTTAAATTTAGCGTGGGCCTTAACCTGGCACTTCATTATCTGCAGGGCGCTATTACGTTCGACCCGGTGGTGACCACGCTGGATGCCAAAACAGCCTCGCAAATTGTGTGGCTGGATTGCCTGCTCACCAATGTGGACCGTACCCCGCGCAATACCAATATGCTGATGTGGCATAAGGAGCTTTGGCTGATAGATCACGGCGCCTCACTATATTTTCACCATTCCTGGTATAACTGGGACGAGCAGGCCATACGACCCTTTATGCCCGTAAAGGATCACGTGCTGCTGCCCCAGGCTTCGCTGCTGGATGAGGTCGACGCCGAATTTTCTGCTATCCTGACCGATGAACGCATCCTGGCCATTGTTAACCTGATTCCTGACGAATGGCTTACCGACGATTCGGAAAATGGCACACCCGCCGAACGCCGCGATGTTTATTACCGTTTTTTAACCACACGCGTAGCCGCGTCTGAAAATTTTGTAAAAGAAGCACAACATGCAAGAGCCATACTTATTTGAGTACGCCGTAGTACGCGTTGTGCCGAGGGTAGAGCGCGAGGAATTTATTAATGTGGGGGTGATCATTTACTGCCCGAAACAACAATTCCTGAAAGTTAGGTTTGTGTGGAACGAAGCCCGCATAAGCGCACTGGCCCCGGGCCTGGACCTGGATTGCCTGAAAGATAATATCAATTCCTTTGAAAGGATATGCCGCGGCGATAAACATGCTGGCCCAATAGCCAAACTGGATCTTGCTTCCCGTTTCCGCTGGCTTACGGCAACCCGTAGTACAGTGGTACAATCGTCAAAGGTGCATCCAGGCTTGCTACTGGATGCCGAAGCTACTTTGAACAAATTATTTGATCAGTTAGTGGCGTAATCGACTCACCCGGCCATCGCTACGCTTGGCCACCCTCTCTTCGCCTGCGGCGGAAAGAGGGAATTCTTTTCTCTACGCGTCATTGCGAGGAACGACGTGGCAATCCCCGATATGCAGAGCGCCCCTACTAATTGGGGATTGCCACGCTGCGCTCGTGACGCATGGGAAGATTTCGCTGGCTACCTATATTTTCTTTAACGAATTAAAATTCCTTAAATTGAAAAAAGCTCATTAATATTGATGCTTAATTCATAACACCCATGAGCACTCCCGAAAAACGACATTGGGAAAATGTATACGGCACTAAAGCCGAGGATGATGTAAGCTGGTTTCAAACCTACCCCAAAACTTCGATGGATTTTGTGGAATCGCTGCCGGTAGATCTGTCGGCCAATATCATTGATATTGGTGGAGGCGATAGCCGGCTGGTGGATGCTTTGCTGGAAAAAGGTTATCAAAATATATGGGTGCTGGATATATCCGCAGCATCTATCGAAAAGGCCCGAAAAAGATTAGGTGCCAATGCAGCCAAAGTGCACTGGATAGTATCGGATGTTACCGAATTTACACCGCCTGTAAAGTACCGAGTATGGCATGACCGCGCCGCTTTTCATTTTTTAACTACCGGAGATAAAATAACCCGCTACCTATCCATAGCGGAAGATGCCATTCATCCGGGCGGGTACCTGGTACTGGGAACGTTTTCAGAAAATGGCCCAACCAAATGCAGCGGTCTGGAGATCAAGCAATATTCTGAAACCTCGATGACCACCCAGTTTGAAAGTTCCTTTGAAAAACTTCAATGCATCACCGAAGATCATCAGACGCCGTTTAATACCACGCAAAATTTCACTTTTTGCAGTTTTAGAAGAAACAATAAAGCAGGTAACATCGAATAATGAATTTTGAATGTCCAATATCGAACTCTTCAATTCATCATTGGATATTGGATATTCAGTGTTCAATATTAAAAAATCTGTTTTAATTCCTTCCCCACGGGCTACTGTGTGTACACATCTTTTCAATGCA
Source organism: Mucilaginibacter sp. RCC_168 (assembly GCF_041355315.1). NCBI lineage: Bacteria > Pseudomonadati > Bacteroidota > Sphingobacteriia > Sphingobacteriales > Sphingobacteriaceae > Mucilaginibacter > Mucilaginibacter sp. RCC_168. The sequence continues at coordinate 129,330 of NZ_JBFUPN010000010.1, read as the reverse complement.
CTAATAGTTAAAAAAAGCTGCTCCAGAGGAGCAAAATGTCGGTAGAAATAATAAAATTCAATCCTCTTTTAGTGCTGTAGGTACTCCACTAACCTGGTTGACGTCTCTTGATGCGCCATTATTTGACCTGCAAAGTTCAATAGTGACGTACTTACGGCACGTAAACTTCTTTTGATTCTATTTCTACCGACATTAAACCCCTCTGGGGATTTATCAAAAAGATGTGTACACACAGTAGCCCCACGGAGGGGTGCGGTTGGCTTGAGCGCAAAGGCAGGGAGGGGTTTAGCCAAGCAGTATAAATTTGCAAATCCATGAAACCCCTTCCTCTCCTTCCCACAATGTCATTAAGTTAAAGTACTCCGTAGGAGTAAAAGCTTTGTAGCAAACAAAAAACACGCATTAAGCATGCCGTAGGTATGTAACCTGAGTACAGTACCTACGGCCCTGACTGGATAACCTACATTTTCTACAAAGCTTTAACTCCTATGGGGTTTGCAAAATCCTTTAACTTAATGCATTGCCTCTTCCCAGGGACGGAATCGCACTGGCCCTGTTTTTAAAGATCATTTCTTTGTCCGGGGTTACTGCTCTTCTACACATCCGTACTTTTTTAAAAGCTGGTCACAAAGAGCCAAAATTTCATCGGGAGTTTTGTCCAAACCACGAATAGAAAAAACAACATCCTCTTTAGTCGTTTTCTTTTCGATGTAAAGGTAATGCTGGGGAGTGGTATAAGTGGTCGGGCCTGTGCCATCAGTAGGAGATGCTGTGAAATCGACGTTACGGGTTACCAATTTGAGTTCTTTTATGTTCTGCCATAAAATTAGCTTCTCCTGTTTGCCCATAAATCTTTGCCAAAAGGCAAAACTGTCATAAATTCCTTTGCTGGAAGATAGTGTAAGCCCTTGATCTGATATGATCATGGCTGCTTTTAAAGGAATCATAGTCACTACCAGGTCAGCGCTTCCGGCAAGCAGAAAAACTGCTGCGATAATACCATACATAACTGTGTCACCTGTGTGCGTGCTTCTAAACATCCCCATTAAAAACCCAATAACCGGTATCGCCACTATCAGTAAGCATCCAAGTCCTTGTTCTCTTTGAGCCTCCGGTGATCTTTTTATGATTATAGCTTCCATAAGGAACGATGATTACTATTTTAGCCTTGTTTGCTTACATCTCTCTTCATATCCTGACAAGGACACTAATACCTGTGAAAACCCTCACATAAGGGACAATTTAATGATTTTGAAAGTATTCTAAATATTTTGAACCAATGAATGGCTAAAGTTTTCCCGCCTGATATTCCGTATTGGACGTGTTAGATAAGTTAAATTGTCGCACGTTGCCGGTGTCCTCACAGGCAACAATATTGGAAATATGTAAAATGGCGTTAATTGCGAACTCAGCAATCCCTAATATGCAGAGCTTCTCTGTATGTTGGGGATTGCTGCGTCGTTCCTATTTACAATGACGTGTGGAGAGGATGATGTTATCCTCTATTCATTACATCGTCGCCACAACCGCCTTTTTCTCTTTTATCTCTACCCAGGGATAGCTGAAGATGTAATCGCCGGAACCAACGCTGATGGTAACGCCGTCATCAACTGCATGTGCCGTATCCGGGGCGATGGGTTTACCGTCGAGCTTTATCTCTTCGGCATGTGCCCGTGGCAGGGTCACATCGGCTGTGGTATTAGGTGGTATCGTTACGTGGACCTGCATAGTGCCATTGTTTGTTTCCCACCCCGATAATACCTGCCCATACATGCTTTGGAACGTTACTTTAGCAAAGCTGATCTTTTGGTGAGGTTCGGGTTTAATAATGATGTGTTTGTAACCTGCCTTGCCCAATTGTAAACCCGCCATTTGCTGGTACATCCAGTCGCCAACAGCGCCGTACGAATAATGATTAAAGGAGTTCATGCTTTTATCTTCAAAAGTACTATCGGTTTTAATACCATCCCAGCGCTCCCAGATGGTGGTGGCACCCATTTTTACCGGGTACAGCCATGAAGGATATGTTTTTTGCAGCAGCAAGTCATAAGCTACATTACTATAACCGTTTTGCGACAACACCTGGCACAGATAAGGCGTACCCAAAAAGCCGGTAGACAGGTGATTATTTCGGCTGCGCACATCTTCAACCAGGTAAGCGGCGGCCTTGGCTTTCAGACTGTCGGGTACCAGGCCAAATTTGAGGCCCAGTACATAGCCGGTTTGCGAGTCGGCAAAAATGCGGCCTGTTGGAGTGATATAATTACGAATAAAGGCCTTTTTAACCTGCTCATATATCCCCTTGTAGTATTTTTCGTCGGCAGTATTACCCAATACGCCCGCAGACTCACTTAGAAGTTTGGAAGAGTAAGCATAAAAAGCGGTGGCTATCAGATCGGGGTTGGTATAGCCGTTGGGTTCCGAAAAATCATAGATACCCGGGCGGTAGAACAGCCAGTCGCCAAAAACGCTGCCGTTGTGCCAGATATATTTATCGCCAGATTTTTTGATGATATAATCAACATAAGCCTTCATGCTGGGATATTGGGTTTGCAGGATGCGTTTATCAGCATAAACCTGGTACATGGTCCATGGCACAATAACCGATACATCACCCCAGCCTGCCGATGTGGTTTGGTTAGTTTGCAAAATATCGGGTACTACAAAGGGTATCCCGCCTGCCGGGAACTGATCGGCAGCTACATCCTTCATCCATTTGGCAAAAAATGGCGCTACCTGCATATTAAAGGCCGCCGTGCGCGAAAACACCTGCGCGTCGCCAGTCCAGCCCAGGCGCTCATCGCGTTGCGGGCAATCGGTAGGGATATCCAGGAAATTACCTTTCTGCCCCCACTGGATATTATGCTGCAGTTTATTGATCATGGTATCGGAACAAGCAAACTGTCCGGTAACCGGCATATCTGAATGAATGACTATAGCCGTGAAATTCTCCGGCTTCAACTCTCCGGGAAAACCTTCCACCGCGATATACCGGAAGCCCATAAAGGTAAAGTGTGGTTCAAATACCTCGGCCCCACCACCTTTAAGCGTATAGTTGATGGTTGCCGTAGCCGCGCGCAGATTGGCCGTATAAAACTCTCCAAATTTATCCAGCACCTCTGCATGGCGGATCCTGACGATTTGCCCCGCACTGCCACTTACTTTTAAACGCACCCAGCCGGTCAAATTCTGCCCAAAATCAACAATCTGTGTGCCTTTGGGACTTTTAAATATGGCAATAGGTTTAATCTCCTGTATTTTGTGTACGGGTACGCTTTGTACCCCTACCAGTATTTTATTATCAAAGCTGGCCTCATCAACGGGTTCCCAGCCAGCATTGTTAAAACCTTTGCTGGCCCAGCCGGGTAACTCTTTGCGGGCGTCGTAATTTTCGCCGTCATAAATACCATCAAGGCGCACAGGCCCTTCATTGGTACCCTTCCATGAACCATCAGTATTGATGTTTTGCACGGTGCCATCAGCATAAGTGATCTGTAACTGGCATAGCAGGCCCAGTTTTTTACCCCAGAAACCCCATTGGTTGATATAACCTGTAGTTCCGCGGAACCAGCCGTCGCCAAGCATGGCTCCTACTACATTATCACCTTGTTGCAGCATAGCGGTAATATCATACACCTGGTATTGCAGGCGCTTTTTATACTCGGTCCAGCCGGGGGTAAGCACCTGGTCGCCTACTTTTTGGCCGTTAAGGTATAGTTCATATAAACCATGCGCGGTGGCATATGCCCGGGCGGATATGATCTTTTTGGTTACGCTGAACTGTTTGCGCAGCATGGCTGCCGGTATTTTGCGCAGAGGCTCCTGTTTAGGTTCAACCCAGGTGGCTGTCCAGTCGGCAGGCGAAAACATACCCGTTTCAAAATAAGCCAGTTTGCTCCAGGCCGATGCGTGATTATGGTTATCCCAAACCCTTACCTGCCAATAATAACGGGTAGCCGGTTTTAGCGGAGTTCCGGCATAGGTGATGAGGATGGAGGAGTCGGCGTTTACTTTGCCCGTATTCCACACTGTTTTGGCTGCGGAAAAAGACGCATCAGTCGCTACCCTGATATGGTAGGCCTGCTGCAGGATATTACGCTGTGCGGAACTGATCTTCCAGCTGAGGCGTGGATTTACGATATCGATGCCTACCGGATTGGTCAGGTATTCGCAGGTTAAACCATCAGCTGCCGGATTTTGCGCCATACACATAACCGGGAACAGCAATAAGAGACAAAAGAGTATAGGTTTCATGATAATAATTGGTATATCAATGATATCAATTGTGTTTTGAGGCGGCAACCCTGTCTGTCTTATCGCTAAAGAAGGTTGTCAAAGAGCTCCGTCTACGCATGGTGGATAGGCCTCTGCGCCCGACCCTTCGACGGAGCTCAGGGTGACACCCCTCTTTTCATACTTTTTTTCATTTATAAAAACCTACTGACATAAGGCTGTCACCAGCTGTTTGTTACTTTGAATCATCAAACAAGAACAGTAAATATTTAAAACGATAATCATGTCAACCATCACCGCATTACTAAAAGAAATGGAGCTGGAAGCTCAAACAACCCGTAAAATGCTGGCCATTATACCCAATGATAAATATGAATGGCAGCCGCATGAAAAGAGCATGACCGTACAACGCCTGGCCAATCACATTGCCGAAATACCAGGCTGGGTAACTATGGCCCTTACCACCGATGAACTTGACCTTGCGCATAACCCCTATAAATTTGAGCCTCATCCTAATACAGAAGGTGTATTAGGATTTTTTGAAAAATCACTCGACAGCGGAAAAACTCATTTAGCGCAAGCCAGTGATGAGGATCTGCAAAAGAGCTGGACCTTACGTTACGACGGTAAAGTTATCAGTGTGCGGACAAAAGCCGAAGTGATCAGGATGGCTTATTCGCAAACCGTGCATCACCGGGCACAAATGGGTGTTTATTTGCGTTTGTTGAATGTGCCCATACCTGGCAGCTACGGCCCCAGCGCGGACGAAGGCAGATTTTAAAGATAACATACACCAACCTGCGAAAAAAAAAAAAGCCATTGTTTAATAACAATGGCTTTTTGCATGAGGTATAATGAATACTAATGCCTGTGTTTTGATAAGTTGCTTACATTAATTTCTTCCAGGAAACCATCTTCGTTGATAGCATAGCGGGCATACTCGGTATTGGTATCAATCTTATAAACGGGCTTTGATCTTTTCCTGAACTTTTTTCGTACAACCAATAACGGAAGAATGATTACGGCAAGCAGGGCGGTAACTTCTAATAAAATAATATACATGACTTTTTCTTAAATAAATTTGCTTGATGACGCTGGTTATCAACAACAAACAAAGCAATGAATTACCTTGTTCCAGATTTAGCCACCATCAAATAATTTTATAGCTAATTATGTGCCATAATTCTTACAAACACAAAATATTACACTTTTATTATGCTATGGGTTACAAATAATTGGTCAAAAGCTTGTTGTTAACTGCAGAGGCCTGGTTAACAATATAAGGTAGGTTAACGGTAAACAGAAGTATATCTGCAAATCAGCTATAGATGATCACCGCATTGCTGCCACAGTACATAGTTACATACTTTTATTTTATTTAGCAACAAAAAAATTCAAAATGATAATGGCGTATCATTTTGAATTTCAGGCTTATAAATTATAAAATAGTGTAGCATTTTCACCCCAGAAGAGGTCCTGTTCTGCTGCCGAAAGTTTTGAGCAATAATGATTGACCACCTGCATGGTGCCTTCATAACCACCGGCCAGCAGGCATACGGGCCAATCAGATCCAAACATGACCCGGTTGATGCCAAAGGCGTTGAACACCACTTCCAGGTAAGGTGTAAAATCTTCGGGTTTCCAGGAGTTCCAGTCGGCCTCGGTTAACATGCCCGATACTTTGCAGTAAACATTGGGGTGTTTGGCTAAAGCAAGGATGTCTTTTTGCCAATCATGAATGTCTTGATCTTTAATATGTGGTTTAGCCAGGTGGTCAAGCACAAATTTCTGATCGGGGAAACCACCAGCCAGCAATGCGGCATAAGGCAGGTGTTCAGGGTATATCAGTATATCATAGGTGTAGCCATACTTCTGCAGACTGGCGATTCCCTTTTGGAAACGGGGTTGAAGCATGTACTGCTTATCAGGTTCCGATTGTAAAATATGACGAAAGCCCTTGAGTTTATCAAATTGCTTAAAATACTCCAGTCGTTCCTCCAGGTTATCTGCTTTCAAGTCAACCCAGCCCACTACACCTTTTACAAAAGGATTGGAGGCAGCCATTTCCAGCAAAAACTGGGTTTCCTTTTCGGATTGATCGGCCTGCACAGCTACACAACCATCAATGCCGTTCTGCTGTAGTACAGGCAGCAGATCGATTGGTAAAAAGTCTTGTTTAATCACCAGCATTTCATCGTTGATCCAGCTATCACGAACCGGGTCAAATATCCAGAAATGTTGGTGCGCATCAATTTTAGGCATAAGCTACCACGTTTTGTTTTGATTCGCCCAGGCCATCGATGCCCAGTTCAACCACGTCGCCCGGTTTTAAATAAAATGGCGGTTTCATACCCAGGCCAACACCTGCGGGTGTACCTGTTGAAATGATATCGCCCGGCAACAAGGTCATGAACTGACTTGTATAGGAAATTAAATGGGGCAGATTAAAAATAAAGTTAGAGGTGGTACCATCCTGCAAGATTTTGCCGTTCACCTTTAACCATAAACGCAGGTTATGCGGATCGGCAATTTCATCTGGGGTAGCCAAAAACGGGCCAAGCGGCGCAAAGGTATCGCAACCTTTTCCTTTGTCCCAGGTGCCGTTACGCTCCAGCTGAAATTCGCGCTCGGATACATCATTATGCAGCACATAACCGGCTACATAGTTCATCGCATCGGTTTCATCAACATATGATGCTTTTTTGCCGATCACTACAGCCAATTCCACTTCCCAATCGGTTTTTACCGAATTTTTAGGGATCACGATATTATCATTCGGACCCACAATAGCGGTGGTGGCTTTCATAAATATCACCGGCTCTGGTGGCAGGGGCGCATTAGTTTCTTTAGCATGATCGGCATAATTTAAACCGATGCATACAATTTTTGAAGGACGCACAATCGGGCTGCCTAAGCGTATGCTATCGGCAACTTCGGGCAGTTGTTTATCTTTTATAAATGCAGCCAGACGAACCACGCCATCAGTTTCAAAAAACTGCTCGGTATAATCTTCGCCAAAGGCAGATACATCATATTTTTTATCGTTAAGGATCACTCCTGGTTTCTCGTTGCCGTTTTCGCCAAATCGTATCAATTTCATACGGGATTTTATTAAGATTTAGAGTTTAATATTTAGGAATTAGAATTTAATTATTCAAAGTGATAAATCCACCATCGATAGGATAATCGGTACCGGTAATAAAACCGGCTTCGTCTGAGCAAAGATATAAAGCCAGGGCGGCTACTTCTTCCGACCGGCCCATCCTGCCGATTGGCTGACTTTTGGATAGTTTTTCGAATATCTCATCCTCTTTACCGGCATAATTCTTGGCGATAAACCCATCTACAAATGGTGTATGAATGCGTGCGGGTGAAATACAGTTACATCTGATGTTATCATGCAGGTAATCACGCGCTACAGAAAGCGTCATGGCATGTATGGCACCTTTGCTCATGGAGTAGGCAAACCTATCGGTAATACCCACGCTGGCCGCGATAGATGCTGTATTCAATATCACTCCTCCGCCATTGGCTTTCAGCACCGGGATCACCGCGAAGAGACAGTTATACGCGCCTTTTACGTTTACATTAAATACACGCTCAAAATCTTCGGTACTGGTATTATCAGCCCTGCCAATGTGGGCAATGCCTGCGTTATTGATCAAAATATCGATCTTACCTATCTTGTTAAAAGTATCCACTACCTGCTGCTGACTGCTTACATCGCAGGCATAACCGATGGCTTTTCCGCCGGCTGCCTCAATTTCGCTAACGGTTTCAGCCGCGGCCTTGTCATTTAGTTCGATGATATGAACGGTAGCGCCCTGCTGTGCAAACAATACCGACATAGCTTTACCAATGCCGCTGCCACCGCCTGTGATCACTACCGATTTATTGGTTAGTTTAAACATGTTATTCTTTTTTTTATTTTTCATAGGTGAGTCGACTCACCCTGTCATCGCTGCGCTTGACATCCCTCTCTTCGCCTTAGGCGGAAAGAGGGAGTTTTTTTATACTTCGTCACGTGCTGTTCGAAGTCTCTGACTTCGAACTTATATGCTTGTAGTCTTCAGACTACAGGAAATATCAGAACAAGACTTTCGGTAGTTACAAACTACCAGCATAGTGATCCGAAGTCAGAGACTTCGGATAGCGCTTATCCTTTATCTTTTGTCCTTGCCCGCGCTGTTCGAAGTCTCTGACTTCGAACTCATATGCCCGTAGTCTTCAGACTACAGGAAACATCAGAACAAGACATTCGGTAGTTACAAACTACCAGCATAGTGATCCGAAGTCAGAGACTTTGGATAACGCTTATCCTTATCTTTTGTCCTTGCTCCTTTATCTATCTTCAACTTACAACGACACCCCTCTTTTCCAGGGTATAAAATCATCCTGGCCCAGTTTTACCGATTTGGGTTCAACCTCGCCGCTGGCCAGTTGGATCACATAATTCAATATACGTTCACCGGCCTGCTGAATGGTTTCCTCACCTTCAATGATCGTTCCGCAGTTAATATCGATAATATCCGGCATACGCTCAAACATCGCGGTATTTGTAGATAATTTAACTACCGGAGTTATGGGGTTACCCGTAGGCGTACCTAAACCGGTAGTGAACAATACGATATTGGCGCCTGAACCTACTTCGGCAGTAGTGCTTTCCACATCACTGCCAGGGGTACATAACAGGTTTAAGCCTGGTTTGGTTACTTTTTCGGGGTAATCCAGTACCGCCGCAACCGGCGATGTGCCCCCTTTTTTTGCCGCTCCTGCCGATTTAATAGCATCGGTGATTAAACCATCGCGAATGTTACCGGGTGATGGATTGGCATAAAAACCAGAACCATCCGCTTCGGCACGCGCGTTGTAAGTGGTCATCAATTGCATAAAGCGGTTAGCTGTTTCCTCGTCCACACAACGGTCGCTCAATTCCTGCTCCACACCGCAAAGCTCGGGGAACTCTGCCAAGATCACAGAACCGCCCATAGTTACCAGCAGATCGGACACATAACCCAATGCAGGATTTGCCGAAATACCCGAAAACCCATCAGAACCGCCACATTCCATACCAATACAAAGTTTGGACAACGGCGCGGGCTGTCGCTGATTCTGATTAGCTTGTACCAAACCGGCAAAAGTTTGTTTAAGCGCCTGTTTCAGCAGTTCGCTTTCGGTACCCACTTTTTGCTGCTCCAGTACCACCATAGGTTTGCTGAAGTTGGGATCGCGTTTGGCTATCTCAGCTTGCAAAATACTCACCTGCGCATGCTGACAGCCCAGGCTTAAAACGGTAGCCCCTGCCACGTTGGGATGAGTAATATACCCCGCAATCAGTCCGCACAAGGCATCAGAATCGTCCTTGGTACCACCACAGCCCATACTGTGGTTCAGAAATTTAATACCGTCGATGTTTTTGAACAACCGCTTTGAATCCGCTTTTTCTGCCGAGGCCTGGATATCGGCATTCAATATTTCTTCAACGGATTTGCCCGCCTGGTAAAGCTCCATTAACTGTTCCACATCGCCCTCATAGCTTTTGGCTTTTTTATAGCCAAGTTTATCAACCAGGGCTTCTTTTAATACATTGATGTTTCGGTTTTCGCAAAATACCAATGGCACCACTATCCAGTAGTTGGCAGTACCTACAGAGCCATCGGCACGGTGGTAACCATTAAAGGTTTTACTGTCAAACTTACGGGTATCGGGTTGGTGCCAACTTAATTTACGCTCGCCCAAACGGTAACCGTCCGAAGCATGGTGCACATTTTGCGTGCTCAGCAAACCGCCCTGCGGTATGGTACTGGTGGCTTTACCCACCAGTACGCCATACATATAAATTTCCTGACCGGTTTTTAGTTCATTGATCGCGAATTTGTGCTTCGCGGCAATACGATCGGCTAAAGTAAAGGTGTTACCCTCAAAAGTGATCGGTGTTCCCTGCTCCAGGTTTTGCAGGGCTACCAGCACATTATCATGCGGGTGTATCCTTAAAAATGTTTCTTTTTGTGTTGACATTATATCCTAAATTCTAAACTCTAATCCGAAACGCTAAGTCTTAAATTCGAAACGCTAAATCCGAAAAACTAAATTCTAAATTCTAAGCTCTAAATTTTCCCGAATCAGAATTTTAAATCCCAATTCGAACTCCGAAATCAAACTAACGTTCCCCCTTCAGGGGGTTAGGGGGCTAATTCAGCGTTAATTCAATTACAGGTATCTCGTAATTTGGTTTTTTAACAGGCAGGGTTAACTCTACGTTCTGCCCATCAGTTTTACTTAAAAGCTCTGAATGATCATTTAAAAACTGTGCGTATTTAATTTTACCGTTATAGCCAGGTAAGGTTAACTTGCCATCTTTAGGGTAATCAAACAAATGTACATATAAACGTCCGTTCACTTTATTATATGTTAGTTTAGTACCTTCCGGTATCTTGTAGCTATCTGGTGCAAAAGTACAATTATAAATAGATTGATTGTTGGCATGCATCCAGTGGCTCAGGCTGTCCAGCGCGTTGGTTGCACGATAGTCAAACTCTCCACGGGCTGTTGGGCCCACATTCAGTATCAGGTTACCGCCGTTGCTGGTTGAAGTGATCAACAGATCAAGCAGCTGGCGGTGTGTTTTCCAGGTATTTTCGTCGCGGTAATAGCCCCACGAGCCCGAAAAAGTTTGGCAGGTTTCCCAGGTTTTACCACGATATTTTGCCAATTCCGCGGTACTCACTTGTTCAGGAGTTTCAAAGTCAGCGCCATCTTTATACTCTTCCAAATTCAGGCGGTTATCTACAATGATGCCCGGTTGCAGTTTGCGGATCAGTTTTAACAGCTCCACAGAGCCCCATTCGTCCTTACCTTTTCCATGACCATCTTTACGGGGGAACGAAAAATCGAGCCAAAGGATATCAATTTTACCATATTTGGTTAATAGCTCGGTGATCTGATTACGCATGTACTGGCGGTATTTAGCCATGTCGCGGTTCTTGTTTAAAGCGGCATAAGAAGCATCGCTTTTGTCTTTTGGCGATTGCGGATGGATCTCGTCAATAGTATAATCCGGGTGATGCCAGTCGAGCAGGGAATAATAAAAACCTACTTTAAGGCCCTGCGCACGAAATGCGTTTACATACTCACGTACCAAGTCGCGTTTGGCTTTGGTATTGGGTGCCTTGTAATCAGTAAACTTAGAGTCGAACAGGCAAAAGCCTTCGTGGTGCTTGGTAGTTAATACCGCGTATTTCATACCTGCGGCTTTGGCTTGCCTGGCCCATTTTTGTGGGTCGAACAAGTCAGGATTAAACTGATCGAAATATTTCTGATAGCCGGCATTATCAATCTTTTCATTATGCTTTACCCATTCATGCCTGGCTGCGCCAGAGTATAAGCCCCAGTGAATGAACATACCGAAACGATCGTCCGTCCACCATTCCATACGTTTTTGTTTCTGGGCATCAGTTTCGTTGCCAATCATTTTTTGTGCAAATACCGGTGAGAGGGACAGGAGCACCAGCGCAAATAGCAATTGAGTTCTCTTAAGCATAATTTATTTAGTTGAATTGGTTTACAAGGCAAATATTTTATTCATTAAAACCCATTTTTCGCCATTCAGCGCCCCTTTTACGGGTTGTTGATATTTCCACATGAGGTTTTCCCATTCCTGTACTTTTACATTAGCGGCATCAGCGGCTGCTTTCTTTTCAAAACTGAAGCTATCATCGGTTTCCATGATCATGAACAAACGCACATCAAAACGGTAGATCTCCATGCTGGTGATGCCCGAATCGACTATGCTTTTACGGATCTCGGGCCAGATGGCTTCGTGATATTTTTCGTACCCGGCAATCAGGGCTTCATCATCAACCAAATCAAGTGTTAAGCAATATCTGTGGGCCATAGCTATTTTGTAAAGCTGGTTACATTGGTAATACAAAGAAAAAAGGTTTGGCTTTAAATAGTTATCTCAAAATCATCAAAGTGTTAAGCTTTTTTGGCATGGGTTATGGGAGCAAGGATTTTGGGAGCAAGGAGCAAAGACTAAAAAAACAGTTTGATTAGTTTCTGCACAATACATGCTTTACGCCGCATGACAAATTCTCTTTTATTGAAAAGAACTGTTCAACGATGCAACACGATAGTGTTTATATACTATAAACCAATTCTTTTCCAATAGATCATGGTTGCCGTTAAACCACCGTGTGGTTTCAAAGCATAATCGGGAATGATACCGGTTAAATTGAACCCTTGTTTTTCATACAAACCCGAAGCGCCTTCCTCCTGGGCGGTGTCAAGAACCAGCAGGCTGCGTTTGTGTTCAACAGCCAGCTGCTCGGCAGCCTGTAACAGGGCTTTGGCTATACCCTTGCCACGATAGTTGGTACGGGTCATCATTTTGGCTATTTCGGCCCGGTGCGGCTGGTTGGGCGGCAGGCTAAGCTGCAGGGTTACTGTAGCCACCAGTTCATCACCATCAAAAGCGCCAAGGATGATGCGCTCGCCGCAATCAGCAGCAGCTAATGAGCTTGTCCAAAAGTTAATAGCTTCAACTGGACTTAAGGGATGCATAAAACCCACCGAACCGCCGTTGGCTACCACTTCTATCAGCATAACGCTCAACGCTATAATTGTTTCTGGCGAACTGTTTAACGGTTTTATTTTTATTTCGGACATAGTTTTTACGGTATATTCAAATATGAAATGAAATCTGTGAAAATAAAAATCCAAGTGGAAGCTTCGGGTATAACATAGCGCATAGTAAACTCACCTGGTCTACGCTTCGCTGGACCACCCTCTCTACGGCTTTGCCGCAAAGAGGGTAAAAACCCCTCTATGCGCGGAGCGGAGAGAGGGGTGACGAGCGAAGCGATGTCGGGGTGAGTCGACTCTGCATTAGACCAGGCTATTCATTCCTCAATGAGGATGTAGGATTAGTAAGCGCCGCTCTAAATGTGAGATAAAACGTTGTGCCTATAGCTATAACAACCAGCGCGAATACCGGCAGTACAAACTGCCACCAGGTAAGCGACACCTTAAACGCATAGTGATTAAGCCACTGGTTGATAAAAATATAGGCCATCGGCAAAGCGAAAAGGCTTGATACCAGTATCAGTTTCACCACATCCCAGGTGAGCAGCGAAATAATGCTTTGTACCGATGCACCTAAAACTTTGCGCACCCCAATTTCTTTGGTACGGCGCGCGGCCGAGTAAGCGGTTAAACCAAACAACCCGATACAGGCAATAAATATAGCCAGCGATGAAAACAGGGTGAATACATGGCCAAACTGTGTTTCCTGCTTATATTGGCGATTATAAAAATCATCCAGGAAAAAGAAATCGAATGACGATTCAGGGAAATTCTCGTTCCAGGTACTTTTAATATTATTTACCATTTGGGGCATGTTGTTCTGGCTCACTTTAACCGAAAAATAATCGGCCGGGATCCACGCCAGAGCCGGGTCCATAAACAATATGACCGGGGTATATTTTTGCTGTAGTGATTGCTGATGATAATCTTTAATGACGCCAATTACTTCGTCGGGGTGACTGTCGACTGTTTCGAGCCATACTTTTTTTCCAAGGGCATCTTCCGGCGAACTAAAACCAAACTGCCGTACTGCCGATTCATTCAATACTACACCGATCGAATCAGCCGGACGGCTTTTATCAAATGCCCTGCCCGCGATCAGCTGCATGCCGTAGGCCTGCATAAAATCATGGTCAACCTTGAGCATCTCGTATGTGCGTTCTTCAGATTTTGGGGCACCGAAACGCCTGTTGGCCAAAAACTCGCGCACTTCCCTGCCCGGCACAGCACCCGAAACGGTAACCGCCTTTACACCTGAAAAGCCCAACAGTGTATTTTTAAAACTACTGATCTTTTGCGCATAATTGCTGGTATTAACCGGCGTTTTGATCACGATGGTCTGGTTAATATTTACCCCCGTGTTTTGACTGCTCATGTAAACAATTTGCCTGTAAACCGCAAACGTACCCGCAATAAGCAGTACAGATGCCATAAACTGAAAAGCAACCATTCCCCGGCGAAGCAGTATGCCACTTTTAGAAAATGCGAACCGCCCTTTGAGTACCACTATCGGTTTTAACCGAGCCAATACCAAGGCTGGGTAAATGCCTGATAGTAAAACACTACCCAGGAATACCGCACTCACTTTTAACAACAAGGCGTCGTTAAATAACAGGCCATAGGTATTACTGTCAGATAAATAATGTAACAACCCGTAACGGGCTCCTAACACCAGTATAATGCCCACCAAAAGGGCCGCTATATTAATGATGAATGACTCCATCAGGAATTGCAGAATAAGCTGTGAAGCATGTGCTCCGCTTACCTTCCGGATCCCTACCTCACGGGCACGATCAACCGATTTGGTGGTTGCCAGATTAATATAGTTGATACAGGCTATCATCAGGATGACGAAAGCTATGATATTTAAAAAATTAACCGCGAAACGGTTGCCTTTTACCTCTATTTCATAAGGCTTTGCAGGGTTTAAATGGATATCGGTAAGCGGTATCAATTTTACAGCCCACTTCAGTTCTTTTAACGAAGGACCTGTTTTATACTGTTCGGCCAATGCCGGGAATTTAGCTTCTACTGACTGAATGGTAGCGTCGTGGTTCAATTTTACAAAAGTGTAGCTTTCATGCTGGTACCAAAAATTCTGAATGAACTTAGATGAAGTAGACCAGGACATCAGGAAATTAAACTGCATGGTTGAATTAGGCGGAATATCCTTAAACACGCCAGTTACCATACAATGATACTTATCGCCAAGGGTGCTTACATCCAGAAATTTACCCATGGCATCGGCATTGCCAAAATATTTTTTTGCTGCCGATTGTGATATGGCGATGGTGTTAACCTCTTTAAGTACGGTTAGTGGGTCGCCTTTTACCAGTGGATATGCAAAAAAATTAAAGAAGTTACTATCGGCAAAACAAACATGTTCTTCCCGGTACTTGATGTTTTCATATTTGACAACCCTTTCTGAATTGGCCCAACTGATACGTGCGTAAGAGGCTATCTCGGGAAAATTGGCCTTCATAGCAGGGGCATATCCGTTAGTACTGGTTGGCCAGCTGTCGGTAAGCTCTTTACCACGATAAAACTGGCTCTCTACGCGGTAAATGTTGGCAGCATCGGGATGTATGCGGTCAAAGCTTTTTTCAAAATTCACAAAAGCGGTAATGAGTATGAATGCTGCCATACCCAGCGCCAAACCGGTTACATTTATAAAAGTATATATTTTGTTTTTTACCAGGTTACGATAGGTAACCAATAGAATATTACGAATCATAGTTTGAAAAGGTTGAAGGCTAAATATAAGGATAATCAGGAGATTATGCGAGCACATATAACCGATCCCGTCATTGAGCGTAGCGTGGCAATCCTTAAAATACAGAGCGACTCTGCTTATCGGGGATTGCCACGCTACGCTCGCAATGACGCGTTTTTTATTACTGGATTGCCCTTACGGATTTTTGGTAAACTCCTTCTGATACATCAGCGGACTTTTCCCGGTTACCTGTTTAAAGTGTTTATGAAAAGTTGAAAAATTATTGAACCCGCTATCATAGCACAATTGCTTGATGTTCATTTTATTTTCTATCAGCAGCTTGCAGGCATAGCCAACCTTTATTTCGATAATAAACTGTGAATAGGTTTTACGGGTTTTTGACTTAAAATACCGGCAAAAGGAGTTTGAGCTCACCCCCGCTATTTCGGCAATCTCATCCAGGTATATCTTTTTCCTGAAATTGCGTACCGAGTACTCATAGATATTGTTGAGCCTGTCGTTCTCCGATTCATTGTGATCATACTTGAAACCAATAGAGGTAAGATAGTTAACCGGATTGCTGATGGCCATGGTATTGAGGGCCTTAAGCAGCATAATTATCCTTTCGGCGCCATCGGTATCCAGCATATCTTCCAGTAGCACAGTCAATTTCTCCTTAGTGCCCCCGCTGATCTGCAAGCCCCTTTTTGATCGTTCCAGCAAAACTTTGATCAGCTTATTTTCGGGCAATTGCAAAAAATGATCTCCCCAAAAGTTTTCGCAAAAGTGAACCACAATTATCTCTACCTTTTCATTCCCGTTATGATCAAAATACACATCATCAAAGCGCCAGTAGTGCGGCAGGTTTGAACCAACCAGAGTCATATCACCAGCTTTAAACTGTTTAATACTATCACCGATAAACTGGGTTCCCCCTCCTTTTTTAAAGTAGATCAGTTCGAGCTCCGGATGACAATGCCAGCGGTTATTGATATCGGGCAACACATCGCGCCTTACACTAAATGAATGTGCGGGTCCCGAAGAAACTTTTAACAAAAGCGGTTTCATTCAAGCTAATTTACAATTGATAAGATAAATGTAGATAAAAAATGTATAAATAGCTTAACTTTTTAGAATCTGCTCATATTTAAGAACATTTTACAAACCATCAGAGTAGGTACATTCGACGGAATCTTCAATCTGACCGACAAAATCGAAAACCTATCCCGTTGTTTTTCCGTATGATAATAAGAAAGCGTCCCGGTATCTCACCTCCGGAACGCGCAGTTACTGATTAAATCAATAACATCAACTAAATCCAGATCAACCTCATGTTTGATCTTTCTTACCAGCTTTCTCGGGGATGGTAAGGCCTTCAATGCTTTATCCCCGCAACAAGGTGGCGGCTTCTGGCTGCCACCGGAAAGTTGTTCCTATTTCCAGAAATTTAAACTTTATGCAGAAGTAACAAATATGAATGTAATTTGTTTAAAAATAAAATTACAATATTCTTATTATCAATAATATACAAAAACAAATTCAAATCCTTCCGGCTTAAAACACCTCTAATATCGCGCCGCGGTATTTATGATTTATCGTACTAATGTAAATCATTGGGGTATAAGTCACCCAATTTAAAAATCATACGTATTTTAGCAAATGCAATTTTGCCGGGTTTAGTACTGTGCAATATTGTGCTCATTAAACTGTTGAATAATAATAGCTAATTTTAATACATGCAAACGGTAACCGTATCCTGGCTAAAATCGCTCGAAGCATTTAATAACGTACCAGAAGACCAGCTGCAATGGCTGTTGGATAATAGTGTTGACAATATTTTTGAGGATGGTGAGCTTTTTATGCAACCCGGCGAACCCATGAGCGGCCCTCATATCACGGTTGATGGCAGCCTGCGTTTTTTTATGATGCAAGGCGGTTTCAGACGTGAGTTTACAGTTGTTGGCCCAGGTAATATTAGTGGCTATCTTCCGTTTTCAAGAGGTAAAATATCCAAGGGATATGCGCAGGCTATTGGCAAGTTGCACATACGCAGCTTTAATACCGAGCAAATACCTGAAATGATCAGGAACCATTATGAGCTTACCCAATCGCTGGTTAATATTATGACTACCCGTGTACGTGATTTTACAGCTCTGCAACAACAGAACGAAAAGATGATGGCCCTGGGTAAGCTTTCGGCCGGATTGGCGCATGAGCTTAACAATCCGGCATCGGCCATTGTACGTGATTCACTTACCTTGAAAAAACACCTGGAGCAGGAACCGGAAAGTGTAAAGGCCATCTTTACCATGCGACTTGAACCAGATCAGGTTACCGGTATCACCGACCTTTTATTTCAGCAAATTTCACAGCAAAATACAACCCGCCTAAGTTTAAAACAACGTACCCATCGCGAAGATGAAATAATGGAGTGGTTTGATGAGCACGAGGTAGAGAATGGTTATGATATTGTTGAAAGCTTTGTTGATTTTAATTTCAGCACAGAAACTCTTGAAAAACTTGACGCGATTGTTGGATCTGAAAACCTATCTGATATATTGAACTGGATAAGTGATGTGTTGATCTCTGAGAAAATGATCAGCGATATACAGGAATCGGCCCGGCGCATTGCCGAGCTGGTAAGCTCTGTAAAAACTTTTACCCACATGGATCGCGGGCAGGATAAACAGTATGCCGACATACACATTGGTATACGCAATACGCTTACCATGCTGGGTTATAAGATCAGGAAGGGAAATATCAACGTTATTGAAGATTTTGATGAAACCCTGCCTGAAGTAAAAGCGCTGATAGGCGAACTTAACCAGGTGTGGACCAACCTTATTGATAATGCCATTGATGCCATGTCTGTTAACGGCAAGGGCACATTAACCATTAAAACACGCCGTGATCGGGAGTTTGTAGAGGTATTTATAGTTGACGACGGTCCTGGCATACCCGAAGATATACAAAGCCTGATATTTGACCCTTTCTTTACAACCAAAGAAATGGGCAAAGGCACAGGCATGGGGCTCGAAGTGGTACAGCGTATTGTAAAGCAACACCGCGGCTCCATCAAAGTAAAGTCAGAACCAGGCAAAACCGTATTCAGTGTTTGCTTTCTGATTGACGGATGAGTTCTTTAGTATCAAAGTACTTAGTATCAAGTATCACGACAATCTCTGTTTTAATACAGCCTTAAAAAATCTTGATACTTGATACTAACTACTTGATACTTATCTCAAAATATTAATAATTTTACCTTTAGAAAAACACCCCTATGAGTCGCCCCATAATATTTTCCATTGACGATGACCCGCAGGTACTGCGGTCCATAAGCCGCGACATTAGGTCGCAGTATGGTAAAGAGTACAAAATTTTGAGTACCACATCAGCAAATGAGGCCCTGGAAAGCCTTACCGAACTAAAAAACAGCTCGGATGTGGTTGCTTTGTTTCTGTGCGACCAGCGCATGCCCGAGATGGAAGGAGTGAAATTTTTAGAGAAGGCAAAAAAAATATATCCCGAAGCCAAACGCGTTTTGCTCACCGCTTACTCCGATACCGAAGCTGCCATAAAAGCCATTAACGATGTGCAGCTTGATTATTACCTGATGAAACCCTGGGATCCGCCCGAAGAAAAATTGTACCCGGTAATCAATGATCTGTTAGACGATTGGCAAAATAACTTTGTACCTGAGTTTGTAGGCGTTAAACTGGTAGGTTTCCAGTTTTCGCCGCAGTCGCACCAGATCAAAGACTTTTTGGCAGGTAACCTGATACCTTACCGCTGGTTTGATATCGAAAAAAATCTTGATGCCGCCGGTCTTTTAAGCTTAAATAGTTTAACCACCGACGATCTGCCTTTGGTAATTTTTGAGGATGGCAGCCACATCGCCAAACCAAGCATAAGAGCCATAGCCGAAAAACTGGATAAAAGCCCGCAGCAACTAACCGATGTTTATGACGTAGTGATCATTGGTGCTGGCCCGGCCGGGCTGGCTGCAGCTGTTTACGGTGCATCGGAAGGCCTTAAAACCTTATTGATTGAGCGTAAGGCACCAGGCGGACAGGCGGGTACCAGCTCGCGTATTGAAAACTACCTGGGTTTTCCCGCAGGTTTAAGCGGTGCCGACCTAACCAGGCGCGCTATAAGTCAGGCTATGCGTTTGGGCGCCGAATTTTTATCGCCACAATCTGTAAGTGATATTAAACAAAAAGATGGCTACAAAACCATTGTTTTGGATGATGGGCCAGAGATAATCAGCCGCACCGTAGTAATTACTACCGGTGTTGATTACCGTAAACTGGAAGTTAAGGGAGTTGACAACTATACCGGTGCCGGGATTTATTATGGCGCGGCCACTACCGAGGCTACCGCTTGTACCGGTAAAGAAGTATATGTAATTGGTGGCGGTAACTCCGCAGGTCAGGCGGCTATGCACTTATCCAAATTTGCAAAAAACGTATACATTATTATCCGCCGTGATGACCTGGTGGCTACCATGTCGGCATATCTGATCAATCAGATAGCAGATACACCCAATATTCATCTGGTGCCCAATACCGAAATTATTGAAGCCGATGGCACCAATTGCCTGGAAGAACTGACGCTGCTAAACTGTAAAACCCAGGAAACAGAGAAAAAGGTGGCAAATGCTTTGTATATTTTTATCGGCGCAAAACCTTATACTGATTGGATCAAGCTCGATATTATCAAAAACAACAAGGACTTTATTGAAACCGGGCGCGAGCTGCGCAGCTATGAA
Organism: Mucilaginibacter sp. RCC_168; assembly: GCF_041355315.1. Taxonomy (NCBI): domain Bacteria; kingdom Pseudomonadati; phylum Bacteroidota; class Sphingobacteriia; order Sphingobacteriales; family Sphingobacteriaceae; genus Mucilaginibacter; species Mucilaginibacter sp. RCC_168. The sequence goes on along the minus strand of NZ_JBFUPN010000010.1, from coordinate 109,033 downwards.
GGCTTTGGTAAGATCTGGAAGCTTAAACGCGACCCGTTTTTATTAGAAACCAGCTGCTCAGGTATATTTGCCGCCGGCGATGTTCGTGCAGGAGCCATGAACCGTGTAGCATCTGCCGTAGGCGAAGGATCGATGGCTATCAGCTTTGTTCATAAATACCTGGCCGAAGTTTAATAAAATTAAAATGATGGAAGAGGAAACATGCCAGCATTTAGCGGCCATTAAGGATATCAAACAGCCAAAGGAATACATTTGCGAGGAGTGTGTAAAAACACATTCCTCGTGGATGCATTTGCGTACCTGCCAAACCTGTGGTGTTACACTTTGCTGTGATAGTTCGCCCAATACGCACATGACCAAACATTTTAAGCAAACAGGGCACCCGGTAGTTATCTCCGCCGAACCCGGCGAACGCTGGCTCTGGTGCTATGCAGATGAATTGGCGACAGGATATTGACCGTTGATTTAGATGATTATTCTGATTTCGCTGATTATCGTCTAAACCGGGATTCATTAGATTAAAGGATGATCAGGATTTTTATCCTTAGTCCTTTTGTCTTAATCTCTTATTCCGAAAGATACTTATCCAATGATATCGGTCCGGAGCCCAGGATGGTGAAAAGCACCAGTAAAATAAGCGCCACAATAGATGGCCATGCCATTGCATTGATAGGTTCCTGAAATATGTTGGTTAAAAATACAGCGCCCAAAACTATCGGTATCTGTATAATACAGCCCAAACGGGTGAGTATACCTACCGCTATCAGTACCCCGCCAACCATGTGCGCGAATGTTACATAGTAAACCAGCGCCATTAATACACCAGGTGTCAGGTCCACCACATCCTGGCTATCGATCAAACTTTTGAGGTAAGCGGTATTTTCCATAAAGGCTATACCTTTCAGCAATAGAAATACGCCCAGCGCAATACGTACCAGATCAAGGGCTTTGGGGTGATGAGTATCTCCCCAATTCTCAATTTTATGAACGAGGTTCATGTCGGCCTCCTTTTTTAAAAGGTTAATTGGTATAAAAGGCAGCGGCTTTATGAGTTAAAGGGGCATACCTTACTTTACTAAATATAATAAGAAACTTATTATATATGCAAATTGTTTTATTGACAGCCATGCAGGTAAGTACCCGATAATAATGGCAACGTATCAATTATCTGTCAATTGATCACAAGGCATTATCTTTTAACCACCCGCGCAATGTGGATAAATCTTTTTGCACCACGCTGGTAAACTGTTGCTTACTAATGGTTATTTGTTTGGCGCCATCCTGCGCACCGCCCAACGCATCGTATTCGCAATGCAAACTCAGCGGACCGCCAATGCCCTGTTGTTTAATCACCTCAAAGTATTTCTTAAAATTAACCATCCCTTCGCCCAGTGGCACGCTTTTCACTTGCCATTTGCCATCTTTTTTCTCCCAGTAAAAATCCTTGATGTTGGTGGTTTTAATAAAAGGCACCAGGGGCTGTATGGAAGTAGCCCAGGTATCGGCCCCTTCGGTAGTGGCATGCCTGATATCATACTGGCAGCCAATTGATGCGGGGTCAAGGTCTTTAAGTGCCAGCCAAAGGTCCCAGACAGAAGCGCCAAACAGATCACCGGAATGGTTCTGATAAGCGCCGTGCATACCATATTGTTTGTTTAAGGCAGCCAGGCCGGCAAATTGTTTACTGATAGCTTGCAGGTTTGCGGGAATGGAGAGGGCTTTATCATAATTGAACCAGGCCGTACGGTAATATTTTATACCCAACGCCGAAGCCGTTTTTAGAATATCGGCAGCATATTTTTCATCGGGTTGTTTAATATTGGTTACTATGGAGTACACTTTTAACCCTGCTTTTTCAACCGCGGCAACCGCCTTTGGCAGGTCGGCGGTGACATTTTCGGGCAGTACATGACCATCCGGGCGTACGGTAAGGTCTACGCCATCAAAACCCATTTCGGCAGCCAAGGCGGCCATATCAGTATAATTAAGCCAGTGCAGATGTTTTGAAAAGATGCTTACTTTGATCTTTTCGGCGGCGGAAATACCGGCACCATGTTGATCATCAAAAGCTAAGGGGACCGAAGATATTTTTCCGAGGGCATTTAACCCAAGGGACATACCGGCTGCTGTCAGCGCGGTGGTAGTGAGAAATTTTTTTCGGCTGATGGTTTTCATAGGCTTTATCAATTGGTTATGCAATATAATAAAGCTGTATTAAATTCTGCCTGGTGAAAGCTTAATCGAAGCCGATGAACTCTTTCTGTTTTACTTCTATTGATCCGAAGGTATTATCGCGGTTAACGTATACAGCAATGTGATAAAAGCTATTATCGAACAGATAAATATTATTTGCGGCGTCGGCTCCCTGGATATTCATTTTTAACCCGGCGCTTTTAGCCTGCGTTATCAAATTGAACAGATGCTGAGTGGTTTGCGATTTGTAGGTAACGGTACGCAACATAGTGCCGTTACTAAGCTTATAGCCTTCGCCAATAATCACTGTTTCATGGGTTTTATTGCCGGCAATTTTTTGCAGGTGCTCCACTGTATGGCCATTTACATCCTGCAGGTACTCGTTTTTAAAGCCTTTGCCATTAACCAGGTAATTATGTGCATCGTCATTAGGCAGGTTGGAAATATTGATCAGGTCGTTCAGTGTAATGCTTTGGCCAAATACATGGCCACTGCAACATGCCAGTAAGACGATCAGTAGATATTTCTTCATTTTTTTTGATATCCAAATATATAGTTAACTCAGTAGTTTAATCGCCCGGGTGGTAAGTTCGCTGAGCGTGTTTCAATACATCGTTTTTATAAAATAACACATCCTTAAACTGGCCATCAATAAACCCTTGTGCCTGGTCGGTAAAATTTTTTGACGCGGCATCAAAAGACTGTCCGCCGGTCATAATACTTTTAGCCTTTATGCGCGGGCCAAACTCAACAACCGCCACAAAACTATTACCAGAATAACCATAGCGTTTTTGCGTATTCATGGTACGGCTTTGAAACGATGGCAGCTGTCCAAAACCCGATCCGGTTGCACTCACCGGAATACTCGGTAGTTTATCATCAAAGGTAATGCCATCGGCAGGGCGCTGGTACCGGTTGATGTCTCCCCATGCCATTTTCCATGTACCAAAGCGGCTTTGCAGGTTTTTTAAAACAGCTGCTAAAAGCTCAAGCTGTTGGCCGCCATTCATCTGAGCAAGTTTTTTCACACGTTGGGTAATAAAAGTGCTCTGCTGATCGGTTTGGGGTGGCGGCAGGTTTTTCATCATCAGGGTACCCCACTCAATAGCCAATGTACTGGCTACAGAATTTGCAGCACTGTACCTATCCCATTGCCGTAAGAATTGGATAGGCTCAACCAGTGAATGCTTAACAGAATCCGGAGCATTGTCATACGCTGTAAACAGGGGCGGCAACAGATCGTCAAAAGCGGCCAGGTAATGATTATAACCCTTCTCAATCAATTGGTCAAGTGTGATGTGGTCAGCATCTTTGAGCAATTTAATAGCGGTGATGGCCCGGTAGTTTTCGCCATCAGGAGCCATATAAACCGGGTACCTGTTCTTATCCGGGCTACTGGTTCCGGAAGCCGTATAAGGTGTGGAATTACAGTTCTGGATCCAGCCGGTTGCGGGATTTATATCGGTTATAATATCTTTTAGAGCATGCACGCCCTGCCACTCGGTTGCCGTGATGCTGCCATCAACAGGCAGGCTCCAATCAAATTTTGGATCGCGTTTGGGGATATAGTTGCCGTACCAGAAAACGATATTGCCCTTATCGTCGGCATAAACGGTACTGTTGGATGCATTAGATACCAGGTCCATAGCCTTTTTATATTCGGCCAGAGTATTAGCCTTGGTGATCAACCATGATTCCAGCAGGGCGTTATAAGAGCGGTTATTGGCTTTCAGCGCCAGCCATTTGCCATCGCGACTGCCCAGCACAGGCCCATGATGCGTATAATAGCCCGTGATTGTTTTTTGTTCGAGTTTATCGCCATTCCTGATATTCAGCACCAATTGGCGGGTGGTAACGGGCTTAAGCGAACCATTATATTCATAGTACCATTTGCCGTCCTTCTTACTCATTTTCTCGGCATAGAGATCGCCTACATCATCATAGCTGCTGGTATGCATCCAGCCGCAATGCTGGTTAAATCCCTGGTAAATAAAAAACTGTCCCCAGGTAACCGCGCCATAGGCATGCAGCCCTTCATCGCTCACCAGCTCAACTTCACTGCGAAAATAAAAAGGCACATGCGGATTAATATACAACAAAGCATGCCCCGATGCCGATTTGGAAGGCGCGATAGCAAAACCATTTGATCCGGTTTCTCGCTCATTCACCATATCATAAACAGAGCCGGGCTTGTTGATCAGAACACCAAGCTGTTTATTCCATCTACTATAAAACGCCTCTGTTTCGTTAAGATGGATCCCGCCGGTTTCTGTAGCGGCCACACTGCCATCGGTAAACATTAAAGCATACCAGGGCTCAAAGCGCTTAAATACCTGCGGCTTTACTTCGGGATGTTTGTACAAATAATAATTGATACCATCGGCAAAGGCATTCATGAGTTTTTTGAACCGGGGTGCACTGGCTTTATAATCTTTAATGGCTTCGGCACTATCGGCTATCAATTGTAATTGTATATCGGTATATAGTTTGCTATTTCCGTCAACTTCTGTTTGCCGGCCCAACTGGTACAGATAATTCCGTTCGATGCCTTTAAAATTGTCTTCGCATTGGGTATACATCAATCCAAAAACCACATCCGCGTCTGTTTTTCCATAAATGTGCGGAACTCCCCAATTATCACGTACAATGGTGACCGCTTTTGCCTGTTCTTCTGCCCTTTTTATTTCGTTTTGGTTAAATATTTGAGCAAAAGTTACTATCGGGAAAAATATTAAAACTATAGTTATATAAGGCTTCATGGTAACGACATTTTTACTGGCCAATTTGACTTTTTGGTTATAAAGTTTAAAATGATTTCATAATAATTACAGTAGATTTGCGTTCAAGCATACAATGTTTACAATACATAGGCGTTTCCATTCAATTATTCATAATTGAATACTAAAACTGATCGATCCTACTGCTATATACGGCATACTTACAAAGTAATAAAGTTTTGTTTACCGATCACTTTTTTTTTCAACGGTAAATTTATAAGAGCTTAGGTACTCATTAAGCATGATATCTGAGATTTAGTTGATACAATATCATTTGATGATATTGCAGTGCGTTCCGGGGGTGAGATACCGGGACGCATTTTTTTTATTAGCTCATTGGTTTACTTGTTCATTAGTTTATTGGTGTACATTAGTGAGACTTGTTAGGTACTAATGAACAAGTGAACCAATGAACAATGGAACTAATGAACCAATGGATTAACCCAATTTTTACGTTCCTGTGCCATCACCAGCAATACCATCCGGTTATAAGTTTCGAGTCCTTTGGGTTGATTGTTTGCTTTTAAGAAGCTATCGTAAAATATACTGCTGATGGCGTTGAGCTTGTTTTCATAAGAGAGCCAATAGTTACGTTCGGTGGCATAATCATGGCGAACATCCTTTGATATGGTAGCTTTTAATGTTTTATAAGCCACACTATCACGCCTGCCCAGCGAGTACATAAATTCGCTCACAGCCAAATGATAAGCAGAGTACCGCAACAGCCGGTCATTGGAGTGTACTGCCACAACAAAGCCGGCAAAATCGGCTTCATCTTCGGCACCATAACCCATCTGGTGCGACATTTCATGGCAGGCCACAAAAGGCCGGTTAAAAACGGGCATCTGGTAATTAATCTGTGCTTCGGAAGTAAAAGGGTTATAATAGCCCGAGGTACCCATAAAATTGAGCAAAAACGTTAGCATTGACGGCTTAACATCCGGATGCCAGGTACGAAAACTAACTGAAGCAGCCGATAATGAACTGAGCGCGTGCCTGGCGGTTTGGTAAATAGCCTTATTGCCTTGTGCCATGTCGGCTGCAGTAACCCTCGCCCGTGTGGCATTTGCGCTATCGATGAGCAGTTGGGTTACCTTATGCAGATCGGCAGTCGTAAATGAGGTATCCTGTAAATTAAGCCTTTCCGCTGCTGATGGCCTAAAATAATTCATCCCCCAAAAAAGATAAAATACCAGTATGCCGGCCTGCACCCCGATCACTAAACCCAATAACATTAATCCCATTTCTTTAAACTTCTTTTTAAAAAGCAATTTAAAAAAGCTGATGGCTTTGTAGATGAGATAAACGATGATGGCTATGTATACAACATCGCCCACGCTAAAAGGAAATAAATTAAAAACCGGATGCAACACCCTGCAAATAAATATATAAAACCCTTCCGAATAATAACGTTCCACCCAGATAGGATGATCTGCCAGTTGCATCAGTATAAAAATGGCCAGAGCCAGTAATAATATAACGGCTATTCTTTTTAACAAAGGTTTTTCGCGAAGATTATAACGCATCAGGGATGTAAGTGTAAGCTAATGGTAATTGGCTAATTTACCATTAAACAGTTATTCGGAGTTACCATGTCATAAAAAAAGCCCCTCAAAGGGGCTTTAATGTGATCAGATTAAGTCAAAAATCCTTATTTTATAGAAACGGGTACTTCAAATGTATCCCATTTTAGGCTAAAGCCATTTTTGCCAATAGTATAAGTAAGGCTTTCCTGCTTAGGAATAGTTTTTCCCTTAACAGTTACCCGTAAAGCATCATTACTTTCTTTGTAAGTATAAGCTCCCCATTGTTTAGGGTTCTTGTCAAAAATAACAGTCCATATTCCGCTTTTAGATGGGATAACAAAAAATGCATATCTTCCTGCAGGAAGTGTTTTACCTTCTACTTTTATAGCTTTGCTGGTTGTAATGCTTGTTGCTGAATCGGCTCCGGCGCGCCATACTTTATCAAACGGCACTAACTCACCTAATACTTTACGACCCTTAACATAGGGACTACCATATTTAATTTTGATAGTTGAACCAGCTACCACTGCTGTTGTACTGTCATGCGGGCTTGCCGGTTTTTTATCCTGGGCAAAGGCAACTGAAGTTAAAAGCACAAATGCAAAAAGCAATCCTGCTTTAAATTGTAATAATCGTCTCATAGTGTGTTTTATAGTTTTACTGGTAAATATAAGATGAAATTTGTTTGCATAATCACTTAGCTGATAAATAAGTTAGTTTAACACATTACCAGTGAAATATACAAATGGTTAAAACTAATTATCGCACAGAATTGTTATATAACAAGAATACCGCATTGCAGTTAGGAATTGATCTTAGGGGTTCATAGCCTTAAGATTAAACAATTGTTGTGGTTTTTGCCCTTGCCGCAAGGCAGGGGTTTTTTATATTATCTTTTCCATGATCAGATGTTAAGCTCAAACATTAACATCGTCTTTGAACTCTTCCCAGTAAATGGTTTCGCAGTATATTCCATTTTGAATAGCTACCCTGTTTTTTATTTCCTGTAGTTCGGCCCTGATCTCTTCGGCGGTATGGTTGCCGCTTATGGAATGATAATAAATTACATAACCAGTTTTACTGTTTATAAATTTATAGTGTTTATCAGCGGGTTTCATAATAATGAACTTATATAAATATAATGCAGCGTACAGGCATATTGTTTTACCCCTGCTCAAATGTTACAGAGTATTATAAGTACTGAACGGTGAAGCGGATTAAGCTTTTCTGAAACGCAAGGCCATTTGCGACAATTCATCATCGCTAATTGTAGTGGGATCTTCAAACTGCCGAAGCACTATATGGGTTGGGAAACTGATACTCCCTCCAGAAGTTTTAACCATAACACCGGTATCAAACGCGCTATGGTTCCTGTAATCACCTATCAAATAATTATATTGAGATAGCCTTATCAACAACTCAACAATAACATAAGTTGGTAAATGGTGCTTGGACATGCTATAAATATACGCCAATTAATAATATTAAATTAACATTACGTTAACAATAACATGACCTTTAAGCGCAAATTAATATCTACATTTAACCAAAATATCATTAAGGATCCAGGCAAGTTAATCAGCTAAAATTCAATAGTTTAGTTTGATGATATTAAAAAGGATCATAAAGTTTAGTGTATGTCGATACTTCCAAATTCCAATAAAATTTTTTATGACCTGTTTAATAGGGCGGCAGCCAATGTAGCCGAAATGGCTAAACTGCTTGATATGGCCGTAAATTCAAAAGATGTTTTTGAGCAAAAGTATAACTTTACACATATTGATAAATTAAAGATAAAAAGCTACGAAATTACCCATTTGGTATTTTCAGAATCGGGCAAACAGCTCATATCGCCGTTTCAGCGTAAGGATATGTGCGATCTGGCAGCCGCTATTGACGATGTTGCCGACAGCATAGCCATGGCATCGCGCCGCATACATTTATATGATGTACCTAAAATAACGCCACCTATGCTGAGTTTGGCCAACTTGATACTACAAACCAGCACCGAGCTCGAAAAAGCGATCAACGCCATGAACAACCTGGGTAATTCGGCACAGATATTTGAGCTTTGCGCCAGTATCAAAAAACTCGAATATCAGGCCGATACTGTTTATAATAAAGCTTTTGCCGATCTGCTGGCCAATGAAAAGGATGCCATACAACTCATTAAATACACCGACGTATTTATGGCGATGGAAACCGCTACAGACAGTTGTGAAGATGCCACCCTGATTATTGAAAGCATCCTGATCAAGAACGGATAAAGATATATAGCTATTTTCTTAAAGCTGTTAAACGAAAAGCGATGTTGAAATAAGTTCAGCATCGCTTTTTGCTTTACTTGCTTTTGCCGCCGCCGCCGTTGTCTTTAGGCTTTTCTGTAGAAGGTGGATTATCAGAACTGTTATTCATGTTATCATCCTCTTTATTATCCCTGTTGTCTTTCTTAAAATCAAGCTTGCCAAATTTGTAGCTCAGACTTATACCGAATGACTGCACCGGTACCAATCGCAGATTGGTTTGATAAAAACCGTTTCCAAAAGTTGATGAACTCTGACTAACATACTTGGCAAACGGATTTGATGCAGTAAGCCCGATGCTGGCTTTTTTGTTCATGAACATTTTACGCATCGCCAGATTGTAGAACACAAATTTAGGATTAGTACCTTGTATACCCTTTTGCGATGAATTATAATTACCAAAAAACTCCGCGCTCAGGTCATGCCCAAAATTGTATTGCGCATTCAGGTTTAAGCGATAAGCAAAAGCGCTTACGCTTGTAAAACCCGGGTTATTGCTGGTTCTGTCGCTAAAGATCATATTGGTACGCAAACTTAATTTACTGGTAACAGGTACCGAAGCATAAATGTTAATACCGGCACGCGTCTCTGATCCTAAATTGTATCGCTGGTTATAGGATACGTTGGTATAAGTAGTACCATTTACATCCAACGTAGAGTAAAATGTTGTGAACGACTGTATATCATCCGTATTGCGGCGATAAAAGGCAGCAATATTAATGTTAGCTCCTTTATCAAAGCTTTTATTATAACCCAGTTCAAAATTATCGCCCTTTTCCGGTTTCAGGTTTGGGTTACCGGTGCTGATATTGTGCACATCGCTGATATTCAGAAACGGGTTCAGATCGCCATAATCCGGGCGTTGTATCCTGCGGGTATAACTTAGCTTGATAGATTGCGTAGCATCCAGCTTATGTGAGAATACCAGCGATGGCGCCAGGATATTATAGTTTGGGATATTAACACCCTGAAAATCTGCTGTTGTAACCGTGTACTCATTCCGTAAACCACCTTTCACATCCAGGAAATTGTTAAACAACGATGCTGAGGCCGACAAATAGTAAGCATATATTTTACGATCATACTTAAAGCTATAGGTTTGGCCCGGACTTAGTTCAAACACCCCATCAGGCGATAGTACAGAAGTAGCTACACTATTATTGATATTGTTAAAATCAAGTTTGCCACCTGTTTCTACAGTAAAAGTTTTACTTACAGGGTGCGTGTAATCAACAGAAACGGTGGTTTCATGATCTTTACCCGGGTTGGTATTTGATATCCCTGTTGAAGGTTTAACATTGTTTAAATAGTCCTGCTGCTGAAAAGAGCTGAAACTATTGTTACCAAAGCTGGAGGTATACAGCACATTAAGCTCCTGCCCTTCTTTATCAAACGTTTTTTTGTACCCCACACTCACATCGGTAGATGTACCGTTGAATTTACTGTTGGAATTGCGGATATCGCTTGTATCTGACAGTAAATTTCCACTGGGGTCTGTTTTACGCGAATCTTCATTGGTTAAGCCACCGCTATGATTACCAAAATGATTGAAGCCGATAGAGGCGTTCAGATCGTCGTGCTTGGTAATGTTCCAGGTAAAATTCAGGCCCGATTGATAGCCGTTACGCCTGAAATTATTACTACCCTGCTGAAACAGGTTGGTATTATTATTCAGCGAATCTTTTGAATTACGGTTACGGGTGTTGGGTGAGTTACTGTTGATCTGCGCATTGCCGCTGAAAAAAGCGTTCACCCCAAAGTTTCCTTTGCGGACATTCAAGTTAAACGAGCCGTTTTCCCGGCGTGTACCAGCCGACAGGTTAACACTGCCGTTAACCCCCTCTACCCTGCTATCTTTCAAAATAATGTTTACTATACCACCGGTACCTGCAGCATCATATTTAGCGCCCGGACTGGTAACTACTTCGATGCTCTTGATCTGACTGGCTGGGATACTGGCCAGCGCGTCGGCTAAACTTGCTCCAAAAATGCTGGAAGGTTTACCGTTGATTAAAAAACGGATATTGGCATTACCCTGCAACTCCACATTGCCATCAATATCAACCGTTATCTGAGGTACTTTCTTTAATATGTCGATAGCTACACCGCCTTGCGCACTCAGATCATTTTGAGGGTTGTACACCATCTTATCTATCTTATTTTCAACCGTAGGTGTTTTGGCCGTGATAGTTACACCCTGCAACTGGTGTGGTACGGGTACCAGTTTTATTTCGCCGATGGATACATTGCCATCTTTCACAATCACATGCTCAATAGTGGCCCGCTGGTAGCCTAAAAAATCAGCCGTAACTTTGTATTCGCCTGCAGGGATATGATCAACCGTAAAATTCCCTTTAGTATCGGTACTGATGCCGTTAAATGGTGATGCCGTGCCCTGCTTATAAACGGATACTGTTGCATAGTCAACCGGCTGCTTGTTAGTGACATCGGTAACTTTGCCGCTTATTTTTCCTTTGGCAGCCGGGGTAACCTGGGCCTGGGCATTTACAAAAAATACAACAAATAAAAATAGTATATAAACGGGCTTCATTACTGTGCTAAAAGGGTTATTCAAGCCGCGAATTTGCCAAGAAAGATTGGATAAAAACTGAATTTTATCAATTGTTGTGTATTTGTTACAATATGATTAAGCTAAAGTAAAATACCCGGTACAAAACCCTTAAAAAATAAGTACTAAAGTACCTCCGATAATGAGCAAAGCTCCAGAGGCTGTTTTCCAGGTAAGAGGTTCCCCTAAAAAAATTACCGATAAAATAATGGCAATGGCCACACTCAGTTTATCAACCGGCGCCACCTGCGATACCTTGCCCAGTTGTAGGGCTTTAAAATAACAGATCCACGAAAGCCCTGTAGCACAGCCCGAAAGTATCAGGAACGTCCAATTAACTTTGGTTAAACTACTGATACCCTGATTACTTCCTTTAAATAGCACAATTCCCCAGGCCAGTATCAATATTACCACCGTACGTATAGCAGTCGCAAGGTCGGTATCAACACCCTTAATACCTATTTTTGCAAATATTGCGGTAAGGGCTGCAAACAGGGCCGAAAATAAAGCGTATATCCACCACATAGTTTTTAAGTTTAATGTTATGAGTTTTAAGTTTTTTATAGGTTCACTCCGGTGCAAAAACTTTTTAAACCTGTTATTTTAACACTTTTTTGTTCAAAAAGGGGCTAAAAAAGCTCACTAATTATCCGTTTCAAGTAAGTTTTAACATCATTTTAACACTTTTTAACAAATTTTTGATGGGTTTTGAAAACTTTAAAAAGAATTAAATAATTGAATTTCAAATAACTAATCATCAAACGACGCTTTTCGGTCAGTATTTTCCTTTAACCAAACAGCCCGGTTTCCTTTTTTATCAGGAAAACCGGGCTGCTGTATATACAAAAATACGCAATATTTTATTGAATACCTAAGCCTGGTACACAAAGCTCCGGATCAAAACTGTATTAAATCTGGTCGAATACAAAATGTCTACAAATTGATGTTATAGCTTGCATTCCAGTAAATACTCAGGAGTAAGGGTAAAAACTACTGTAAGTGTTGTAAATAAAAAATAACAACAATTTAATCAATATCATGAAAAATTTCTGCACTTTCGGAGGCGCTTATAATAAGCCTTATTATAGATCTGATCACCGCAAAAACCCCATTAAAACAGTCTCTATGGGTGTTAATGCAAATATATAGCCTGAGTCATCTGCCTGAAATTTAGCGGGGCCGGCTTACACTCCCGTTTGAAATATAACATACTTAAAGCGTTGGTGCTCAGGTATCGGCAAAGTAAATTTCATATAAAATATTCGTGAATTGTTTATGAATTTTTGATCTTTGACGAAAGTTTTTTACAAAAAAATGATACTTTCAACACCTTATTGGTATATTTAGCGTTTATACACTATATGATTAAGAAAACTGATTTTGTTTATTCCCAGGAGTCTGAACCTCATCGTATCCGCACAAAGAAGATCTTAAAGCAATTTCCAGAACTACGCAAGCTTATCGGTAAAAACCCAAAAACCATATGGGCTATTATTGGCCTGGTAGCATTTCAGGTGGTTTTAGCCTGGTTTGTTCGTGACCAATCATGGTGGATTATTTTTGGCGCGGCTTATTTATTAGGCGCTTTTGCCGATCATGCCTTGTTTGTAATGATACACGAATGTACTCATCAACTGTTATTTAAAAACCGTAATGCCAACCGCTGGGCTTCTATGTTTGCCAATTTACCGCAAATATTGCCAAGCGCTATATCGTTCGAAAAATACCACATCAAACATCACTCTTTTCAAGGTGTACATGAACTGGATGCCGATCTGCCCAACAAATGGGAAGCAAAACTGATCAGCAACTCTTTTTTTGGCAAAGCACTGTGGTTATTGTTTTTTCCGGTTTTCCAGCTTTTCCGTTTATCCAGATTGAGAGAGATACATCCATTTGACGGTTGGATCCTGACCAACTTTGTACTGCAGGCGGTATTCACTACTGCTATATGGTATTTTATGGGCTGGCCGGCAGTTGCCTTTTTGCTATTAAGCTTTTCTTTCTCGGTTGGCTTGCACCCACTGGGCGCCCGCTGGATACAGGAACATTACCTTACCCACAGCGATGAACAGGAAACCTATAGCTATTATGGCAATTTCAACGTGGTAGCCTTTAACGTAGGTTTCCATAACGAGCATCATGATTTTCCGTCGATCCCATGGAATAAACTACCAGAGATCAAGAAAACCGCTCCTGAATATTATGATACCTTACATTATCATACGTCATGGACAAAATTATTTTTCCGTTTCCTGTTTGATCGCGAGATATCCTTATTTAACCGCATCCTGCGTAAGGAACGCGGTAAGGTAGCCTTAACCGATGTATCAAAACCCGATACTGATATCATCCGGACCGAAAGCATAAAACCCGCGCTTGCACCAAGCCAGGTATAGATATAAAAGTATTATAAAAAGGGCCCTCTTTGAGGGCCTTTTTTGTTGGCATTGTTTTAATTTCCTTCCATTTACTCCAAAGGGTGTCATGCTGCTCCGTCGAAGCATGGTGGGAGGGCCTTTGCGCTCTAGGGGTGACATCCCTTTTAGGAAATCATTCAATGGGTTAATTCGCGATGCCTATCCTATAAACCCCTCGCTACCTCCCAAGAGTAATAGCCCATCAAATGACAGGAGGGGTAGCCCGCTACGGGGCACACCAAATTTTTACAATTATTTTCTACAAATATGTAGTCCCTACGGGACATAGAGCAACAATTTAAGCTGCAAATGTGGCTGTATTTCATGTCCCGTAGGGACTACATATTTGTAGAAATAGAACCAAAAGGTTTTTTGCCCCATTAGGGGCTACACCTCTTGAATTAGTATAGATGCTGTCTTTTCATGGGCTATTTCCCTTGAGAGGGAGGGAATCGCACTTGCCCCTTGCTTTTGCCTTCCACTTCTCATCAGGCAATATGCCCCAAAACAGGCCCAAAAATGAACAAATGATGAAGACGCAAAGATCAATGAGTTGATTGATACTAAATTAACCTATCTTTAACTTCCTATTAATTTAATCAATGGCAGAGCTGCGCTCCTTTTTCTCACATCACGAAGATCTCACCCAGGTAATTTTATATGCAGGCATTATCACCAGTTTATGGTTTGCCGAGGTAATGGCTTCATCAGAAGGAACCCTCACCAAGTGGAAACACTCTACCGTAAACGCTTTATTCATTTTCACCGCGTTGCCTATACAGCTGTTGTTAACCACTTTTGTCATCCTGATATCCAAATGGGCCATTGCTCATCATTGGGGATTAATCACTTTTATCCCCTACCATAACAATCCCTGGGTGTATTATACCAGCCTTTTTGTATTGCTTGATTTATGCGAGTATATTTACCACGTGACCATGCATAAGGTTGAGGCTTTATGGAAATTTCACCTGGTACATCATAGTGATTTGAGCGTTGATGTATCCACCACCACCCGCGAACATCCTTTTGAAACCGGCGTACGTACCTGTTTCCTGATGCTTTGGGTATTTATTTGCGGTCCGGCTATCGGTGTTTTAATTTTACGTCAAACATTTCAATCGTTCTCCAATATCATTGCGCACACCCAGTTCAGGTTGCCCGAAAAGGTTAACCGTATTGTAGGCCTGGTGTTTATAACGCCCAATTTGCACCACGTACATCATCACTACCAATTACCTTATACCGATTGCAATTATGGCGATGTGTTAAGCATCTGGGACAGACTGTTTGGCACTTTTGGCAAACTAAGCAAAGAGGAAACCGTGTTTGGTATCGACACACATATGGATGAGCAATTAAACGGAAGCTTTGTTGGCGCGGTTAAGATGCCATTCCAGAAATTTGAACGGAAACCCCAACAGCTGGATTAAAAAAAGCGTCTCTTACATAGCTGATAATTTATTGCGTACCAATCGCTTAATGATAATCAAGGCGATTTAATTAATGCTATCTTCATAATATTTTGATTAATTTGCGTTATTATTTGCAATAAATAAGATGACCAGATCAAAAAAATTAAAATTAATAGCGCCATTAGTCATCATTATTTTTGTAGGGGCATTTGCCAAACACCGGCTGTTTGACAGGGTTGCCCAATCCGGTACACTTCAAAGTAAACAGATGGACGAGATATCGGGCATAGCCGCCTCATCCATCAACCCCAACATTTATTATGTACATAACGATAGCGGTGATACCAGTCGTTTTTTTGCGATAACCCCCGATGGTAAATTAAAAACCACTATATACTTTACAGGTGCCAACAACATCTATTTAGGTGTACGCGACTGCGAAGACATTGCGGTTGGCCCCGGGCCATCCAAAGGCAAAAGCTACGTTTATATAGGTGATATTGGCGACAATGCCGGTAGATGGCCATACATTACCATTTACCGTATCCGCGAAAAAAAATCATGGGCAACGGACAGCCTGGCCCATGCCGACACTGAACCCCTTTATCTGAAATACCCCGACGGCCCTAAAGATGCAGAAACCCTGATGCTTGACCCGGTTGAAAAATTACTGTGTATTGTGAGCAAAAGAAAAGATACGGTATCGGTTTATACTACGCCATTGATGTACACCGCTAAAGATACCGTTATCCTTACCAAACGCGCGCAATTGTTTTTCCCTGGCTTTAAGCCTTTTAAATGGATCACTGCTGGTGATATATCCAAAGACGGGAAACAGATATTGCTAAAAAGCTACGAAAAGGTTTACTACTGGAAACGCGGACCCAAAGAGCATATCTGGGAAACCATGCTCCGGAAACCGGACGAACTGCATTATAAGGTTGAAAAACAAGGTGAAGCTATTGGGTTTACTCCCGATGGAAAAGCTTATTACACCACCAGCGAAGGTGTTTTTGCTCCTATTTATTATTATGAAACACCGGAGTAAGGTATCATATTAAAAAGCGCTTATGCTGAGCCTATCGAAGTATGGCAGCTTGGCCTCTACGCGCGCCCTTCGACGAGCTCGGGGTGACAGGCCTTTTTTAGACTATAAAAACCATGTCATTGCGAGCGATAGCGTGGCAATCTCTTCGCTTGCATATTGAAACGCGATGAGATTGCTGCGTCGTTCGTTCAATTACATGATGTTTAATCAGATATTATTGAAAGACTTACGAAGTCTTAAAAACTTCGTAAGTCTGACTAGTTTTCCAATCTTATTTCTCCACCCGGATCAGTATAACGCCATGCGGCGCTACTTTGGCGCTGAAATCTTTACCGGTGGAAATGATATATTTTTGCTGCCATACATCTCTGAATTTGGTGTATCCTTTTAAAGCGTCATCATCTTTAGCAAGGCTGATGGTTTGATATTTATCCGACAGGTTGAATAAACCGATTGCCTTACCACCGTCTTTAAGTTCCTTCACCCAGATCTGGTAATCGTCTTTTTTTACATACTGGCTGGCGCCTTTACCCAAAGCGTCCTGGTCAATGGCCAGTACCTCATCATTGGTAAGCAAATTGAGGGTGAACTTGTCCAAGTGTCCCATATCGCAGCCAATTAATAATGGTGATGATAGTAAGCTCCACAAGCTGATATGGGTATATTGCTCATCATAAGTAAGGCGTGTATTATGCAGGCTTGGCCCCCAGCCTACTTTACCAACCACCAGCATATCAGGATCGTTAAAGTGACCCGGCTGCGAAAATGGCGCAGCCTTGTCCTGGTTAAAACCTATAGATGATAAACTGCGCCAGGTATCCTGGATATCACCGGTTGTACGCCAGCTGTTACCGCCTACTTCGGCACCCCACTCCCACACTTTACCCCAGCCATACTGGCAAAGACTGTACATGATATCGCGGTTTATTTTATCCAAAGAGCTGCGCATTACCTGGTAAGGTTTCTTAAGTCCGGCAAGATCCGGATGCGGGTCTATTTCCGAATAAGCACACCAATCATATTTCAGGTAATCAATTCCCCAGTCGCCATAAGTTTGCGCGTCCTGGTCTTCATGCTGCCAGCTGCCCAAGAACCCACCACAGGTACGTGGACCTGGTGAGGAGTAGATCCCCATACGCAAGCCCAGGCTGTGCACATAATCAGAGAGGGCTTTCATGTCCGGAAATTTACTATTGGCTACTATTTTACCATCAGCCTGGCGATGTTCGGCCTCCCAGCCATCATCAATATTGATGTAGGCCCAACCGTGCGCGCTCAACCTATCGGCCATGGCCTTTGCAGATATGCGTACTTTTTTATCGTCCACACTTAAACCCCATGCATTCCAGCTGTTCCAGCCCAATGCAGGAGTTAAACCAATCTTATCACCAATAATAATGCTGAACGCTTTAGTTTTACTGCCGAGTCTGTTGCTCACCGTAAAGGTTACTGGATAAGTACCTTTTTGAGCTATCGCGCCGGTGATAACACCTGTAGCAGCATCCAGCTTTAAGCCATCCGGCAAACCCTGGGCTTTATAAGTTAATGGTTTTTGACCGGTAGCCGGTATAAGATATAAGAAGGGATGGCCCGGCCGTGCGCCAAAAACATCGGCACCGTTTATTTTTGGTTTAGCCGATGGATATGGGGTAAGCAGATAAGGTGTTGTTTCCGTATGAGATATTTCCTTGCCCGATTTTTCGTCGGTAAAGGTGTAAACAATGGTGTATGATTTTTTTTCTAAACGGGCTATTTCAAATGAGTAAGTGAATGGTTTGCCTGTCGTAAACGTGACATCGTTTGTTTTTTCGTACAAAACGGCATTGGTTTCAGGGTCGGTAACTTTAAAGGCCAGTTTGCCCTTGTAATCATAATGATTGGTGGTGATCAGTTTTATTGATTTGCTCAAACTCTGACGCTCTCCATACTCAAAATCGGCCTCGGTATTTACGGTTACATGATCCATCACATCGGCCATGCCTATGCTAAAGTTGGTGCCATAAATGCCGCCATCGCCGCCGGTATCAAAAATACGTACGGCCAAAACATTCTCCTTATCCCATAAAATAGCCGGATTATTTGCGGCTATAGTATAGGTACGCGGACCATAAAAAGCACCGGTTTTAATTTCGCCGGTTTTGCCGCCGAACCGGCCGATCAACTTCCCGTTGAGGTAAACCTCATCATTATCATCAACACTGCCCAGGTTAATACGCAGGCTGTCTTTCAAAAATGCTTTTTCTTTTAACGATGCGGGGATCACCACATGGATCCGGTACCATCCAAATCCATCATAGCCGGGATGTCCTTCCTGTTCCCAACTTTGGGCTACATTAACATCCTTCCAATGATGATCGTTATAAGTTGGCGACGCCCATTGCGCCGAATCGCCAACGGCCAGTTTCCAACCTTTGGCAAGGGATACATCCTGCGCACGGACGCTTAAAAAGCCCGCGGCAAGCAATGCAAGTAAAAATAGTTTTCTCATTCAAAGTAATTTTACAGGTTAAACGGTTCTCTCTTTTTGAAAATTCAGGAGCAACTAAGATACAGGATTAACCAATAAAATGTATGCTTAACAATTATATAGCACTGAATACATTGAAATTTAACTTGTTGTTCACCATGAGTTATAATAGGGATTTTACCTTTAAGTATTGAAAAACAACAATATGAAAAGGACAATTTTCACGACCGTCTTATTAATTTGCTGCTTTTTAGTCAGCTTTGCAGCTATCGCCGATTTTTCGGGCATGTGGACAGGCACCTTAAAGGTTGAAACCGGTGAGGTTTATCCGCTGCTTTACAATTTTAAAATTGAAGGTGATAAATTAACCGGAACCGCCAAAACCCCCAAAGGCGATTTGCCTATTGACGACGGCAAAATAACCGGCAACGATTTTAAATTTACCGTAACACTGGGCGATATGGAGATAGCACACACCGGTAAATTCTATGCTGATTCTATCGGGGTTGATATTGCTGTGGGTGATACCAAAGCGCATACAACGCTGTTGAGGAAGAAGTAGTTGAGAGAGGCAAGAAATTAGAATCAAGAGATAAGACATACGAAGTTTAAAACACCCGGGTGTCCTAATCATAATGGCGACGACTCACCCCGTCTGCGCTTCGCTGGACGGCCCTCTCTTCGCCTTCGGCGGAAAGAGGGCAGCCTCACCTAAATCCTCTCCAAAGGAGAGGACTTGAGAAGCTTGCCTTAGTAACTATAGATATTAAAAGCCCTCCCCTTTGGGGAGGGTTGGGTGGGGCTAATTCTCCGTCGTATCCCTTTCCACCAATTCCATACCACATTTAGAGCAAACACCGGGTTTGTCGAAACTCAGGTCGGGGTGCATGGTGCAGGTGTACTTGCTTTTCTTTTGATGACTTTTGGCGGCTTTATCGCCGTTGCTGCAAGCCGTGATGGCGCCTAAGGACCATACAGCTAAACACAAAATAATGATTGATCTTTTCATAGTTACTTATTTTTTATAAATGCGGCAAAGCCAAACAGCGATACTACTAAAACACCCAGCGCGGCCAGCATACTTACGATATCCCGAATATCCTTACCGGCCCAACTCATGCCAAAATACTTATGCAGGAAGATAAAGGAGAGCCCCTCGGCCCTGTCGATACCGGCAACTTTGGTAGCCAGTTTTGATGAAGTTGTTTCGATATACCAGTTATCGCCATTGGGGTAAGCTACCCGTGCAACCGGCAGTCGTTTGTTGATAAAGCCGTACTCATTATTAAACTGCCTGATCACATCCACCTTTACCCTGCCTTTAAATGTGGTTAAACCCGAAGCTTTGGTGTGATAATAGCTGCTTAAAAAACGGGCATAATCCTCGTCGCCCAATTCCTGCTCTTTGCCGGTTTTGGTATCAAAATACAGCACTTCTTTTTTGTTGTTAACCACCTGGTAAAAGGTATTGCCGTTAAAGCTCACCAGGCCCGTTTGTTTAATGGTGCTATCGGCAATGGGTAATGTTAAGTTTGATGTACTCAATTGCTTGCGGGAAATTACCTGTCCGTAGTCAGCTTTTGCCGATTCGTTATGGTACAGTTTTACTATCAGGTGGAAAGCCCCGCTAACCACAAAGGTGAACATCACAAAAGATACGATGATCCCTATCTGCCGGTGAAAGCGGTGCACAAAGCGTTTATCCTCCGTGCCTTTGGTTTTACGGTTTTGCTGGATGGTTTTAAACTTTTTCCAGAACAGGCCGTAGATGGTTAGTCCGCTGATGAGCGAGAACAGCATCACACACATAATAGCCAGCAGGAACGCGTTGCGGAAAGTATCGCCGGCAATATCGGCCAGGAACTGCCAGGTGTGGAACTGCTCAAACACCCACAAAAAAGCTTTGCGGGTGTTGTTATTAAAAGTGCCCATGCGGTTATGGCCGGTTTCAACATAAACATCCATTCCATCAGGGCGGTTAAAGGAAACTTTCCAAACGGGCAGCAGGTGATTGATTGGCTGATATTGCGCGTCGAAAGTGGTTTGCAGCAGGATGCTTTTCAGGGTAGATGTAGAGTCCTGTGTAAAAAAACGGGCGAGATATTCGGCATACTGCACGTCGCCATTGGGCAGCAGTATACCATCGGTGGCCGAGTAGTATTGGTAAACACTGTCGCGGCCAAGCACCTGGTAAAAGGTGCCTTTGTTAAAATGGATGAGGTTAAAATTCCGCAACTCGTGCAGGTTGTTCTTATCCATCACCTGCTGAAGGGACAGCGCCGGTTGCATTTTGCTTTGCGACAAAGGTTTAAAAACTTCCCTGGCGATAGTCGGCCTGAACCAGTTTGACATAAAAGGATGCGACAGACCGCTCAATGTCCAAAAGATCACCGGTACCAGGCCTATTAAGCCCAGTACACGATGCCATTTATAAAAACCACTTTTTATTGCTGATGATGCCATGATCAATATTTTGAAAAAGAGTAACTGATGCCCAAAGTGTACGTACGCGGCGGCGCGGCATTATACGTATCGCCGTATTGGTTGCTGGTTACCGTAGTGGCATACAGCTTATTGGTTAAGTTCAACACGTTAAACCATATGCCCGCCCCTTTGATCACGCTGCTTTTGATATCATAGCCCAAACGCAGGTTATAAATATCATAGCCGCTGTAAGTTTTGGTATTGGCCGGGTTGGTATAGTACTGGTTGATGTGTTGCCACTCGGTAGCTATCCTGAAACCCGGCAGATACTGAGGTTTGTAAGTCAACTCAGAATTAGCTATCCAGGCTGGAGCATTGGTCATGCGGTTACCGTTATAGCTGATCACTGTGCTGGTGCCATTACTGGTGCGTACTTCGCTGTACTCTACATAAGTATGGCGGGCATTGGTACCGCTAAATCTGAAGGTCAATTCTTTAACCGGTGCTACGGTTACCGAATACTCAACACCCCGGTGACGGGTTGCCCCCGCGTTTTGGTTTTGGGTAGTATTATCGGGCAACAGCTGACTAATGATCTCATTATGCCCTTCCATATCAAACAAACTCAGTTCAAAGTAGAGCTTTTTATTGAACGCCGAAAACCATCCGCCTACTTCATAATTATCAAAAGTGGCTTGTTTCAATGGTGTTAACTGACGAGAGCTGTACAGATCCCCAGTTTCCGGTGGTTGAAAACCTACGCTGTAGTTGGCGTAGAAACCTTTGTTATGTCCCAGATCGTAAGTTAAACCCAACTTTGGCGCCAGGATGTTAAAGTTATTGGTTTCCTGCTGTTTGTATTTGGTTTGCCCCGCTGGGATGCTGTTGGTAAAATCATAGTGCACTCGGTCGTAACGCAGGCCGCCTACAATGCGCAGGGCTTCTACTGGTTTTATCTCATACTGCAGGTAAGCTGCAGTATTGAACAGTTTGATGTTATAATTATCTATATATCTGCCGGTATTGGTAAAGCTGGTGTAGTAGTTGTTCTGTACATCTTTATCAATATTCAAGTATTGCGCATAGTACGAGCTCGGACTGTCATCCATATAAACACCACCAATTAAACGCGAATGCAGAAAATCAATGTCGACGCGATGCTGAGCCAGCAAACCGTAGCTCTGGAATTTCTGATCATTCACCTGTCCGTTTGAACTTACATACTTACCGGTATTATCCCGTACATCGGAGATATAATAGCTGGGCAGTTGCGCGGTGGAGTTATCGCGGAAAAACAGGGTTACAAAAGTACTGTTCTTATCATCCCATTGATGATCCAAACGGGTGCTTGCCCGGAAAGCCTTTACCCTGCGATAAGTAAAACGCTGGTTGGCGCCATAACTACGACAATAAAAATGCACGCTATCCAGACTGCCCGGCGTTTGGGTGTCGAGGTAATTATAAGCCGCGGCCGTGGTTAAACGGGTGGTGGCATTAAAATCATACGTGGTCTTGAAGTTAACCGAGTACTTGTCGAAGTCGGAGTAATCCTGCCAGCTGTCTTTCTGGTGGGCTACATATCCGCCCACATACAGTCCAAACTTACCCTGACTAAAACCACCGTCGGCATCAACCCGGCGATAATGGTAATTATCACCCTGAACAGAAACATTACCCGCATAACCCGTAGGCGGCCCTTGCGTAATAAAGTTAACCGCACCGCCAATAGAGTTACTGCCATACAACGATGAAGCCGGACCTTTGATCACCTCAATATCCTTAACCCCCGACATATTGATCTCATACAGCGAGTTATGGTTAAAGATCCCTGTAGGGCGTATCGGCAAACCATCCTCCATATATAAATAAAGCGCGTTGTAAGTAATAGGCTGACGAATGGCCATGGTATGCTGCTCGTTACCTAGATTCACCATGTATACACCGGCTACCTTATTCAATAGCTGGTATAAGGCAGTGGCTTTGGTATCCTTAATTTGGGTAGAATTTATTTTGCTGATGGCGATAGGCGCATCCTGACGCGCCTGCCCTTCGCGGCTGGCGGTGACCACCACCGGCTGCAAATCGACGGTTGAAGGCTCGAGGGTGATGTCGAGATCGTGTCCTTTTAATGTCGCCACATCTACAACGCGGGCATTATAACCTACCATGGCAAACTTAAGCTTGGTAATGCCTTCTGCGTTGATACTAAAATGCCCCCTGGCATTGGTTGTGGCCAGCTTTACACCCGTTGCGGCATCGGCCTTACATATGGAAGCGCCCACCAGAGCCTCATGCGTATTGGCATCCGTAATGGTTCCCTGTAAGGTGATTTGGCCGAATGACCGGGTAAAAAGTGTTATAAAAAGTATAGATAGAATGAGATATTTTTTCATGAATAAACAATCAGGAGCCTAAACCCCGGTATAAAATCTTGTTAGGATAATGGAGATTCCCGGGATGAATAGTCGTCTGAATCAGAATTTACAGAATTTTAGAATTGACAAAATTCTGGTAGACAAAATGCAGCAAAACATTAACATGCAAAAACACACCGTGTGATTTTTTGACTTATTCTGTTAATCCTTAAATTCTGTAAATTCTGATTCAGACAATTGCACACGCAAAAGCGCATAGCAAAGCCATCAATCAAAAGATCCGGGAAAATAAATGGAAATTATCCTAACTGGGGAGGCTGGAATATGGTACCGACACGGTCGACCGGAAGGGTACAATCATAAGGGGTCACGATCACTTGCAACAAGCTGGAGTGAAATTTAATAACCGTTGAACTGGCTACATAAACTTCCTGAAAGAGGCTCTTTTGCGACTGCCTTTCATCGCTGGCCTGCTTTTCCTCTGCCTGTTTTATCTTTTTCGCAAAATAACATTTACCATCGCAATGCAACCAGGGTCTATTCCGGTTTTCACAAAGCTTGGTGGCAATGTAGTTCCTGTTCAGTTCAAAACCCGCGTAAATAAAAAACCGCGAGAAATTAACCGTGATCAGCGAAACGATGAGTAAATAGGCTGTAAAACGTTGCAGCATGATGCCGCAAAGGTAGCAGCTATACGTTTAATAAGCAATGCCAAATAAAAAATAAGTTTTAATTAGCCCGTTTGAGTACCGTGCTCAAATGCTCGCCTTTATAAACAATGTGCATCTGGATAGAATCCGGATAAATTTTACCGGTATGCGGCGCATTGCCATCGGGCACGGGCACATTGAAGGAAAAATCGCCGCCGTTGATCATACCATCCGTAATTTGCACATCCCCTTCGGGCATGTGTGCCATACCCGTAAGCTTATCGCTATCAACCTTAAAAGTGTAGTTTAACTGAAATGTAGTTTTGTTAGGCAGTTTTAAGATACCTGTCCATTTTCCGTTAATGTCCATAACTGCGGCAAAACAGATCATGAAGCATATGACCATAGCAGCGGTTGCAAATATTTTTCTTTTCATGAGGGACGTGCAGACAGGATATTGCCTGCTGTTATGGTTATACAAACTTTTGGTTAAATAGTTTAACCAAATAAAAAAACCTTACTAATTAGTAAGGTTTTCATAGCGAGGTTTAAGTATGAAAATACTTTTGTAGCTTCCTTATCCCAAAGGATAAAGATTATTTCTTTTCTTCTGGCCTTTTTAATAAAGAGTGAACTTTCGCGCCATTGATCTCTAGGTCGATGCCTGTTGAATCACCATAGAACTTGCCGGTATGCGGAATGTCCATACCACCGGTAGTAACACTGAATGAAAAAGTGGTACCGTCAGTTTTACCATTAGCTATCTGCACGTCGCCATCTGGTGTTAAAGCCGTTCCGGTTAATTTATCACCATCAACTTTAAAGTTATATAATAATGGGTACTCAGAGCCATCGCCCAAAACCAATTTTCCGGCCCATTTGCCATTCAAATCGGCGATGGCTGCCAAACAAACCATAAAGCAACCTACCAACATCGCGGTAGTAAAAAACTTTCTTTTCATAACGTATTTTTTATTTACCTAAGATAATGTCTTTTTTGTTAAAAATCAGTTAAGTATGCATTATTTAAACCATACAAAAGTTAAAATAAAATAGCCGTTTAAACAAACTATTTTGCCTTTTATTTTCACATATTAACTGAATGTTATTTAATGTCACCAATAATTGACGATTGTTTGATGCCAACACTACCTGCCCGGGTATAACAAAATACCACCATGCGGTTAACTGATCCTTTTATCATCCTGACAATACACGCAGCTTGTGCTGTTATAATTTAAAAAATATTTTCTTCCTATAAAGAAAATAGCAAAACAGCCACTCCAGTCCAAAAACGCAGACAGCGGTAATAATCACTTTCAGTAATTCACCGGCGTTAAACCAGCTTAAAACGCCATTGCTGATACTGCTGATATAACCATTGAACCAGCGGCTGCCAACAATTTCAAAAAACAGGTAAATAAAAATAGAGTTCATACCAACAATAGTAAAAAAGGTTAGGTATTTGCGATGCCCCAATACATCAACCCACCAATAACATATTGCTAAAAACCACAAACACCAGCCCAACGAGGTAATAGTAAACGAGGTTGTTGCAATCCGCTTAATTATTGGAGTTATGCTCAACGCGTCGAGGCTATAACCAATTACAAGGCAGGCAAGCCCCCAAAGCAGGAGTTGTCTTAATTTATGATTACCGTTTAATAGCAGTTTGCCTGCCAATGCCCCTGCAATGGTATGTACAGCGGTTGGGATGCAGTTGATAGCTACCCAGCCCCCTTTATTGATCTTATTCATGAGCAGCAGATCGATATAATTACCAAAATTATGCTGATCAGTAAATGGCTGATCGAAACCGGGTATATGGGTAAACCGGTAGAGCGCTTCGGTAAGCAACAGCAAACCAATGCATACGCCAATTTGTGCCAGTGGGTTCCATTTGAGGATCAGAAAAGCTATTAATGTAGTAAATGAAAGCTGGGTTAATACATCCCACAGTTCAAAAGACAAACCTTTCGGGCGTACGGCATAATCCAGCACTCCCCAAAAGAACAGCCAGCCGCAACGGATCAAAGTTTTTTTAAATGTTTGGTTCCATGTAACGCCATTACTCCATTGTTTATTTAACGAAAACGCCATAGCCACTCCAGCTATAAACATAAAAGCGGGCTGCACCAGATCCCAAAAATGAAGGCCATGCCATGGATGATGCGTAAATTGTTCTATAAAACGCCCATGCGTATGCTCATACAAATAATCATATATCCCTGTTGACTCTATGGCAAGCAATACCATAATAAAACCCCGAAGAAGATCAAGGGAAAGGAGGCGTGTGGAGATGGGGTTAGCGGTTTGGCTTACAGGCATAAATATATTTCAATATCGGTTAAACAATATACTTTTTAAAAATAGATAAAGAGTTATTGTTAAACAAAATCACTATTTAAACCATATAAAAGTTGAGCTAAAATTCCTGTCTAAACAAAACTGCTTACCTTTTATTTTTACATATTACCTGAATGTTATTTAGCGGCACAAATAATTGTTTAATTTTACCCCGATGAAAAAGGTGGAAGTATTAAAGCTGATGGACTTGGTTGAAGACATCAAAAAACTTGATGAATTGATTGTTGCCAGTCGCCAAAAAAAGACCTCAGATTTTGTACTGAACCAGTACGAGGCCAAAAAGGTCAAGATGGTGGGCTCTATCATCCATGAGCTGGCTAATCCTCCTATTCAATCCATAGAAAGCTACCTGCTCATTAAAAAGATCCTGAACAAGTATTATCCCAACATGCCCGAAGAAGAGCTGATTAGCAATAGCGACATTGGCAAAATTGTGGCCGTTATTGAAGGATAAGCTTAGTAAATACCGGCCATTGGTTCCTCCATTTCTCCGCCTTTCCAGAAAGTAGTGGCCGGATGAAACTGTTTCCAGGAGCGCCAGTATTCCTGGTATGCCTGCACTTTGGCAAGGCGCTGCCCTTTTTGAGTTCCGGAGATACATAAGCCGTCCCAATCCCAAACCGAAGCCGTTTCCAGATCGGTGAGCAGGCCATCATTGCCCAGGTTAAAATGCAGGGTTTTGCCATTTACGGCAGTATTCCAGGCATGATAAGTAAGACTATCATGCTCAATACCCAATAGCAACGAGTGATGGTCAAACTCGTCATTAAGCAAACGCTTGTTATTTAAACGCCGCCAGTCATAAGCCCGGGCTTTGCCGTTGATAATTACACCCACCACCCAGCTTTTACGGATCAGGGAATCTTTATTTTTAAGGATGCTGTCGCGATCGATAGCCTGTATGCGGTCGTAATTTTTCAGATCTGCGTAATCGGCTGCATACAATTTATCAGGCTGCATGATCAGTGAGGTTGGATGTTTTTGCAGCCATGCTCCCAGGGTTGATTGCTCGTAAGGTAGTTCCTGCAGCTGATGGCCTTTCAATTCACCCACGGCAGCGTTACCTGTAGCCTGGTACCACCACGTTCTGGTACTTTCATCCTCAATAATGGCGTTGTAATGCCTCGCCCCTACCAACCTGAAATTTTGCCGGCTGCCGTTAATAACCGGGTTGTACACCCTACCCGTACGGCACATGGTGCAATAGGTTACCAAGATGGGTTGCTGACCAACCTGATCCTGTACTTTATGATGATAGCCCAGGTAAACTACCGGATAGGCTTTGGCCACGCCATTATTCACAACCCCTATGATCACGTAGTTGAGCGGCACTTTATTGGTAAGACCATTGGCAAACTTCACCGCATCAGTTTCCTTAAACATGGTTTCGGCCTTGTAAGCGATATCTGTAAAGTAAAAACTGCCTAAACAAAGCAGTAATACTATAGCTTTTACAATTTTACTTCTTACCGTATTTTTCGCATAGTATTTAATCAGGTACCAAACAATCAGCAAGGCACCTATAACACGCAAAGGATTTACAATTTTTTCGAGATAATAACATAGGGTAATAGCATTCAGATCCTGACTGCCTGGGAAAGGCATCAGCAGGTAAGCATGTACCAACCCTGGTATGATCAATAAGATGATACCCCACCAAAACATCCGCGATCTGTTCTTTTGCTGCATTACACTTCGGGGTTTAAGGCAGCGTAGCGGTTTGGCGATGGCAAATAGCCATTATTTTTCAATATACCTGCAAGGCGATCATAAAAAACAGGTTCGATTGGGGTTACACTGGCCAGGCCATCAACATAACGGTTATATAAACTAAACAACGCAGCAATCAAAACGGTATCGTGTATTTCCAGATCCGTAGCGCCAGCCTCACGGGCTTTATCTACCAGTTGCGGAGTAACCCGTTTACCATTTACCTGTGTTTGACGTGCAATTTCAAGCAAGTGTTTCATTTTTTCGCTCACAGGGGCATTATCCGGGTCGTTCTTTACTTTTTCAGATGTTTCTGTTTCGCCTAAAAGGGCGTTGGCCGCGGCGGTATGGGCATTGGTACAAAACCGGCATTCATTACCATTACTTACCACGGTAGCTATTAGTTCACGCTCACCTTCGGTCAGGGTCGATTCGCCCCGCAACAATATCTGGGTAAGCTGCCTGATGGGCAAAGCTGTATCCTGACGATAATTCAGCAAACCTGTAATACCGGGCAGGCTTTCGTCTAATGGTATGTATGGCATATCAATAATTAGGGTACCAGTAAATTTTCAATAATTGGATTTATAATAATTCCGAATTTATTAAAAATTACTTTTATAAAGAATAGCCAGCACCATAATTATTTTCAGCAAAGGCCTGCCTATCAAACAGGTATTATTGCTTTTTGCCATTCTCTACACTTTTGATCTCTTCCTTACGGTCTTTGGCAAAATCAAAATGGTCAAAATCGGTAGTTTGCGGTACATCAAGGGTAAAGCTGCTTAGCGGATTAATTTCAACCGTAATATCCTGAGCTATCAGGTCGACCACGTGGCCGCCGAACGCTTTGTCTGTTGATAAAAAATGGAAGTGATAACCGGCAATATGCGGGCCTTCCATAAACTTAGGAATGCGAAAGCCGATCAGATCGCCGTTCATATCAGTGTGATCAAAAAAGTGTTGCCTGTCCAGCATCGAAGCCAGCGGCAGGTACGGTTTTTCGACCGGCGGGAAAGCTCTCGTTTTCACCAATTTAAATTTACCGCTGATGTGGATGGCATAAATACCATTCTGATTGGTTAGCAAACTATCCAGATAACTGTAAAACGCGGCCTTATTTAATGTACCGCTGTGCTTATACACTTTAGCGGCGTTAAAAAAGCACACAACAGCGTAAGGCGTTTTGCCGGTATCAGGTATTTCGGCGGTTTTGCCACTTGCCTGTGTTTGATATAAATGGCCTTTAAAAACCAATAATTCGCCATCGAGCCGGGCCGGGGCGCCTAAGCCAAAATTGCCATGCTGTTTTAATTGTTTATAAGGATAATATGAATCATATAAACCACCAATAAAAGCCGAAGCCAAACCGGCACTGAATAAATTATTAGCATTAGGATTGGCAGGCTTTACTTTTTGCTGTGCCGATGCCGTAAAGCTGTAACACATAACAGCCAGTAAGAAATAAACAGGGGTATTTTTCATAGCTAAGTAAAGTATTGTAAATGTGGCAGCAAAACAATCGTTTTTTTGGCAGTATGGCAAATATTAGAGGATACATTATTCCATAGCATTGCAAATTTTACTTTGCGTTTACTGCCGGGTGGCATGTGTATGCTAACTTTGCACATTCTAAAAAAAGAGATAACATGAAAATAGAGATATGGTCTGATGTGATGTGCCCGTTTTGCTATATCGGCAAACGCAGGTTTGAAGATGCGCTGCAACAATCGGGGCACCAGGAGCAGGTAGAAATTGAGTGGAAAAGCTTTCAGCTCAACCCGGATATGAAAACCGATCTGTCGACCAATATTAACCAGTACCTGGCCGATGCAAAAGGCTGGACACTGGATTATGCTGCCCAACTAAACGATCATGTAACCCAAATGGCTGCCGAAGTTGGCCTTACCTATAATTTCGACCGTGCTGTAGTGGCCAATAGTTTTAAAGCGCACCGCTTTACCCACCTTGCCAAAAAACATGGTTTGGGTGATGCTGCCGAAGAGGCCCTGTTTAAAGCTTACTTTACCGAAGGACAAAATATTGACGATAACGATACCCTGATCAAACTGGGAGTGACTATCGGTTTAGATGCCGCTGAGATAAAACAAGTATTAGAAAGCGACACCTATGCCGATGAAGTAAAATACGATATTGCACAAGCACAGCAGTTAGGTATCCGTGGTGTTCCGTTTTTTGTGATGAACAATAAATATGGCGTATCGGGGGCACAGGCTGTACCGGTGTTTCTGGAAACGATTGAAAAATCATTTACCGAGTGGCAACAGGAAAACCAAAAATCTTCATTAACCATTATTGAAGGTGAATCCTGCTCACCGGATGGTGATTGCGGTTAATCTTACATTTCGCGTAAATCTTTTTATATCAGATAATTAAAAAACGATTTAGCTGTTCCCATTGTAACATATTTGTTATACCTTTGTATTTACAATACATAGTGTACTAAATACACTTACATAAGTATAAAATGATAGACGCGCCGGCTGTACCAGTTTCTGTATCAAAAAAAGCACTCCGCATTGCTGTTGGAGCTATGTTTTTTATGGCCGGCCTTAGCTTTTCGAGCTGGGCATCACGTATTGCAACAGTACAGCAAGACATGGGACTATCTGATGCCGCATTAGGCGCGGTATTGTTTGCACTCCCCGTGGGTTTAATGTGCTCGCTCCCATTTTCGGGCTGGATCATTACTAAAATAGGCAGTCGTAAACTGCTTATCAGTGCTTTGCTGGTATATGCTGTGGCCCTGGTGACTTTAGGTCTGGCGCAAAACCCTTTCCAGCTGATCATTTGCCTGATATGTTTCGGATTCAGCAGTAATGCAGTGAATATTTCCGTAAATACCCAGGCTGTAATCACCGAAGAATTATACAAACGCCCCATCCTTGCCTCGTTTCATGGTTTATGGAGTTTGGCAGGATTTACCGGCGCGGGCGTTGGTACCTTCATGATCGCCAATCATGTAGCCCCCTATCGTCATTTTTTATTGATGATGGTAGTTATTATGATTGGTGTAATTATAGCTGCACGCTATTTGAAAGATGATAAAGTAGCCAATGCGGGCCCGGTTTTCGTGATGCCCGACAGTTCGCTGGTCAAACTGGGCGTTATCGCCTTTTGCTCCATGATATGCGAAGGCGCCATGTTCGACTGGAGCGTTATTTACTTTAAAAAAGTAGTACTTGCACCAACAGCTCTTGTAGGTGTAGGCTTTACAGCATTCATGCTTACCATGGCCGGAGGCCGGTTCTTTGCTGATAAATTCGCCCATCGGTATGGCTTAAAACGTACATTGCAGGTAAGTGGTACGTTAACCGCCACAGGACTGCTTTTCGCGGTAGCGTTTCCTTATGTATACACGGCCATAGCTGGTTTTTTGCTGGTAGGTGTCGGCGTATCATCGGTAGTGCCAATGGTTTTCAGCGCTGCCGGAAAATCAAAAACCATGCAGCCGGGTGTTGCTTTGGCCGCGGTATCAACCATAGGTTTTCTGGGCTTTTTAATAGGCCCCCCTATCATTGGTTTTATAGCGGGCCTGGCCACCCTAAGAGCTTCGTTTATATTAATAGCCTGCATGGGTGTATCTGTTGTGGTGGTATCTACCAAAGCCAAAATCTGATCATTCCCGGTTCAGATCGCCCCCAGCAGGGTTAAGCAGGTACTCAAACTGTTCATAACCGTTATGGAAAATAAATTTCAACCGCTCTTTGGGCACGTCAATATCCAACGACATTAAACCAATGGTTTGCGGCAGGTTATCCCTTATTAATTTCAGATCGGTTACGTTTGGCATATTGATAAATATATCCTCGCCACGAGCCTCAATTGCCCATCCCGGCAAGTTAGCATTGTGCAGTACATTGAGCCATTTTTGCTGATAAGTATTCATAGTAATGTTTTATGAATAAAGGCTTGAGCGCCCAACTTGGTTTTAAATAATTCCTTAATTTAGTAGCGATGAGGAAAAAAACTCCGATTGAAAAAATCACAGCGCCGGTAAATAAGTTCATCCATCAGGAACATACCAGTGGCATTGTGCTTTTTATCAGCGTAGTGGCAGCCATTATATGGGTTAATTCGCCACTGGAGCACTTTTATCATGCCTTGTGGGATCTTAAATTATCCCTGGGCTTTGATGGCCTCATGCTTGATCATTCCCTGCACCTCTGGATAAATGACGGTCTGATGGCCATATTCTTTTTTGTGATAGGCCTGGAATTGAAGCGGGAGTTTATGGCCGGCGAACTATCCTCCATTAAAAAAGCGTCTCTGCCTATGGTGGCTGCCTTGGGTGGGATGCTGGTACCGGCCCTTATTTATTTCCTGATCAACAAAGGCTCCGAGTCTGAATACGGCTGGGGCATTCCTATGGCTACTGACATTGCCTTTGCACTGGCCCTGCTTTCCATCGCTGGTAAACATATTCCATCATCAGTAAAAGTATTTTTATCGGCCCTTGCCGTTGCTGATGATCTGGGAGCAGTACTGGTAATCGCTATATTTTACAGTTCGCATATCGCCTTATTACCTCTAACCGTCGGCGTTTGGTTATTGGTGATCCTCCTCATCGGTAACAAAATGGGGGTACGGCACATCGCTTTTTACCTGGTGATAGGTTTTGCTGTTTGGGTGGCGTTTTTACTTTCGGGTGTGCATGCTACTATTGCCGGCGTACTGGTTGCATTTACTATTCCGGCGCGCACCCGCATCAACGAAAAAAGTTATGCGGATAGCCTTCGTGCTTTACTCTCAGATTTTGAACAGGCCATACCCAATAACAGTACCTTAACTACGCCCGAGCAGCATGACACCATTGAGAAAATAAAGAAACTAAGTACCGATGCCGAAACACCGCTGCAAAAGGTGGAGTTTATGCTGCATCCCTGGGTAGCCTTTGTAGTGATGCCGCTTTTTGCTTTAGCCAATGCTGGTATCGTGATCGGCGCCAACTTTTTTTCGTCGCTGGCCAACCCGGTAAGCATAGGTGTAACTATTGGCTTATTGGCCGGTAAATTTATTGGCGTGCTGTTAGCTACCTGGCTCATGGTAAAATGCGGTGCACAATTGCCAGCAAAATCTACATGGAAACAAATAATTGGGGTTGCACTGCTGGCTGGTGTTGGTTTTACCATGTCGTTATTTATCTCGGGACTTGCCTTTAGCCATCCGGAAATGGTGGATCAGGCTAAGTATGGAATATTGTTAGCATCCCTCCTGGCCGGCGCGCTTGGAGTATTGGTGCTGAGAAAAGCCCGATAGTGAGTAGGGAATAGTGACCGGTGAGTTTTTGCCTGAACTTTGATTTATTACCTGTTGTTTGTTTTCAAGAGGGTTCAAGAGGGCTCCGCCGTTCATGTGGTTTAGGAACTCTCGGGGTCTTCGCCTAAATTGCCCGCCATTTTTACTCACCACTCACCACTCACCACTCACCACTCACCACTCACCACTCACCATTAGGTTTGCCATACACGCTTAAAGGCGTAAGCCTGTTCTGGAACATCACTTGCGAACTGTTATAAAATTTCACAAAATCATCGGCACTTACCTGTCCGGGATAGGGCACATAATAATGATCGGTACGACCATTACGCCAGGCCAGTACATAGGATAATTTATGCTTTGCCAATGTAGGCAGTAAAACTTTTGTCCACCAATCGGCCTGGGGTATTTGCTCATAACCAGTTTCGGGTAAGCAGGCTACTTTATGATGTTTGGCAGCTATGGTTTCTAAAATGGACAGGCGTTTGTCCAGCTTGCTCTGGTAGTCGGCAACATTTTTATAACAGTAATTATCAAAGCCAACAAAATCCACATAATCATCTCCGGGATAACGTTCCAGGAAATCTTCTTCGGTGTTAAAATCGGCTGTTGAATATACGATGAGCAGGTTGTGGAGCTTTTTCTTTTTATGCAGATAATCAATAGTGAACCGCCATAGCGTTTTAAATTCATCGGGCGAGCTGGTGTTTTTACCCCACCAAAACCAATTGCCGGTAAGTTCATGAAACGGTCTGAACAATATTGGGATGGCTTCGCCGCCTGAACCTTTCAAGTTGGCCAGGTAAGCCGCCGCTTTATCCAGCCACGAAACATAAACATCATGATATGCTCCTCCCGGTATCAGTTCTTTAATGCTATGCATGGTGTTATCCCAGGCTGTTTTGCCGTTAGCCGGGTTATCCATATGCCAGCAAAACGTATTGACACCGCCACGTTCATAAGCCTCTTTTACCAGTTGTTTTTGCAGTTTAAAGGGGATACCGTTAATATCATTAATACTGTCGTGCTCAATTTTTGCCAGATCCCAACCATATATAGCCGGATATGAACCTGTAACACTTTTTACATCCGAGCTATTGGGCTCAAACTTCCAGTTAACGCCGTAAGCTGTATCGTCATGATGGCCAAACATGATCCCCGCACCCAACAGGCGTTGCATGCTGGAAAAAAGCGCGTTGGTTTCGGCCGTGGCTTTTTTATCACTGGGCTTATATAATTGCGCGCTGGCAAACAAATTATAAAATAATAAAAATAAAGCGGTAATGGTTATATACCTTAAAACTGCATGCATATCTTAAATTGATCGGTGCAAGCGACTAATTTAATATTATTAAAACGCATGCCACAATCTATTTGTTTAATAATTTCTATACAGATGTTGCTATTGCTATAACAGCTATTTTTAACTAACACAGGGTATAATAAGTGCAAGCAGGGAAATTTTACACTTTATTAACCATATTCTCCCGGGTGCATTATTCAATATAAATTATAACTGTTAGGTTTGCAACCAATTGTGATTTTAATTTTTTACCCAAACGGTCAGAAACTTAAACTCAATTTAATATGTTATTAAACTCCGCCTCGTTAACTTATGGGAGCGTGATTGGCATTTTTTAATTTGGCTTGTTAATTGTATTGTGAATTCGAATTTATCAGGCAAAAACATGAAATTGCCATATAATATATCTGGTTCAAACAATTGCCATAAGTTATTGTAGAGTAACCATAATTAAGTTATACAAATACCTACTATATCATATTTAATGGATACAGCAGAAAGCGCAACAACAGCTAAAAAAAATTCGAAGTTTAAACAAAGCCTCATTAATTTTTTTACCGACCTGTATAAGATCAACCAGTTTATTTTACGTTTTTTCAGAGAGGCTTTTGTACCTCCTTTTGAATTTAAAGAAATTGTACGACAGTGCTTTGAAGTAGGTGTACGTTCGTTTACACTGATATCGGTTACCGGGTTTATTGTTGGGGTGATATTTACCAAACAATCCCGCCCTTCGCTATCTGAATTTGGGGCACAGTCATGGCTGCCATCTCTGGTGTCTATTGCCATTATGCGTGCCCTGGCTCCGTTGGTTACCGCGCTTATCGCCTCGGGCAAGGTAGGTTCAAGTATTGGCGCCGAGCTGGGCTCTATGCGGGTAACCGAGCAAATTGACGCTATGGAGGTATCGGGTACCAAACCTTTTAAATTTCTGGTGTGTACCCGTGTACTGGCTACCACCCTCACCATCCCTATCTTATCAACCTATACGGGCTTGATAGCCATACTGGGTGGTTATTTAAACGTAAGCCAGAACGAAGGTACCAGTTGGAGCACTTTTATACAACAGGTGTTTGAGCCTTTAACTTTTGTTGATTTTGTGGCATCGTTAATCAAATCAATCGTATTTGGTTTTACTATAGGTATTGTAGGCTGTTACCAGGGCTACAATTCAACCAAAGGAACCGAAGGTGTGGGTAAAGCAGCCAATGGCGCAGTGGTTACCGCCATGTTCCTGGTATTTATTGAAGAAGTTATTATTGTGCAGATAACCAGCTGGTTCCGTTAATATGAAAAAGACACAAACACAGGCAGATCATAGCAACCCGGTTATCAGCATCAGGGGACTTAAAAAGTCTTTTCAGGATTACGCGGTACTCCGGGGTATCGACCTTGACCTTTACCCGGGCGAAAACCTGGTGGTGCTGGGTCGTTCGGGTACGGGTAAATCTGTATTGATTAAAATTATTTCGGGCCTGCTGAAACCTGATGCGGGCGAAATAACCGTATTAGGGCATAATATGGAGCAAATAACCGAAAAAGAACTGCAAGAACTGCGTGTACGAATCGGTTTTTCGTTCCAGAACAGCGCTTTGTATGATAGTATGACGGTACGCAAAAACCTGGAATTTCCATTAGTCCGCAACCGTAAAGGTATTACCCGAAGCGAGATCAATAACGCTGTGGAAACGGTGTTAGATGCCGTTGGCTTATCACAAACCATTAACCAGATGCCTGCCGAGCTTTCGGGCGGTCAGCGTAAACGGATTGGTATCGCACGCACGCTGATCCTTAACCCCGAGGTAATGCTGTATGACGAACCAACCGCCGGGCTTGATCCGATAACC
This sequence comes from Mucilaginibacter sp. RCC_168, assembly GCF_041355315.1. Taxonomy (NCBI): domain Bacteria; kingdom Pseudomonadati; phylum Bacteroidota; class Sphingobacteriia; order Sphingobacteriales; family Sphingobacteriaceae; genus Mucilaginibacter; species Mucilaginibacter sp. RCC_168. The sequence goes on along the minus strand of NZ_JBFUPN010000010.1, from coordinate 72,359 downwards.
TGTATCGAGATCAATGACCTGATCAACGAGGTGCAGCAACGTTACAATACCTCATCTATCATCATTACGCACGATTTAACCTGCGCTAAACAAACCGGCGACCGGATAGCCATGCTGCTTGACGGGCAGTTTCAGCGTACCGGTACTTTTGACGAGGTTTTTAATACCGACGACAGCCGGGTTAAACCTTTTTTTGACTATAACTTTATTCACTAAGAACAGATATTATAACCATTATCATGGATGCAACAGAAAATAGAAAAGCAATTATAGTAGGCATATTTTTAGCGCTCGGCCTTATCGTATTTATACTGGGGGTATTCACACTTGGGGGCCAGCAAAAAAGCTTCGTAAAAAACATAAAAATAAGCTCCGTCTTTAGCGATGTGGCCGGGTTAAAAAAAGGTAATAATGTATGGTTTTCCGGAGTTAAAGTAGGTACTATTAGTGAGGTTAAGTTTATTGGCCCTTCAAAAGTACAGGTGTTTATGAACGTTGATCAGGCTACCCAGCAATATATTCACCGTAACGCGGGCGCCAAAGTAAGCTCCGACGGGTTGATAGGAAACAAGATCATTGTGATAGATGGCGGTAGTCCGCAGGCACCGGAAATCCAGGATGGAGACGTACTGCAGGCCGAAAAAATGCTATCGACCGATGATATGCTTAAAACCCTACAGGATAACAACCAGAACCTGCTGGCCATCACCACCGATTTTAAAGTCCTGAGCCATAAAATACTGGAAGGCAAAGGTACAGTTGGCGCCTTGATGGCTGATAGCAGCATGGCTATGCAACTGCGCGCCGCCATGCGTAATTTGCAGGCTGCCACACAAAGCGCGGCAACCATGGCTGTACAGCTCAATAATTTTAGCGCCAAAATGAATACCAAGGGTGGCTTTGCCGATAAATTACTGACCGACACAGCTACTTTTAATAAAATAAGTCAGTCGGTTAATCAGTTGCAAAAGGCAGCAGCCAATGCCTCCACACTGACTGACAACCTGACCAAAGCCAGCAATAAGCTCAATACTACCGATAATGCTATTGGCGTATTACTGAATGACCCTAAAGGTGCTGCACAGGTTCAAACTACCCTAAATTATCTGCAACAAAGCTCCGTTAAACTTAATGACGATCTGGAAGCGGTACAGCATAATTTTCTGCTGCGCGGCTTTTTCAAAAAGAAAGCAAAAGCCAAGGCCGATAGTTTAAAAGCGCAATAAACTTTAACAGGTATGCAAAGCGGCTGTATGGTATTGGGGATAATTGAAATGTGTGCTGCGGGGCTGCTCATTTTTTTGGCCTATCTTATCAAATATAAAAAAAGGGTCGAGATCATTGCCGGCTATGACGAGCGAACCTGTAAGGATAAAGACGGCCTGGCCAATTGGATAGGCGGCAGTCTCCTGATCACCGGATTCATATGTCTTTTATTAGGTGTTGTAGCCACTTTGATGCCCAACCATACCGATCATATGCTGATAGCTTTTGGCATTATTGTACTCTTGTGGGTGGTTATTGTTAATGTAGGCGGGCGGAAGTATAAGGGGTAATCTCTGCCTGCACACTATAAAAGTTTGTCATCCTGAGGAACGAAGGATCTTTTCAATACGCCTATCGCATAACAGATGCTTCACTCCGTTCAGCATGACAAAAAGTTTTTTTACAATATAAAAAGTTTGTCATCCTGAGGAACGAAGGATCTTCTTCAACATGCCTTCTGTACAATAAGTGCTTCTTATTCTTCTGAAGAACCCATAAGTAAAGGCGGCCATCCCATAATCTCTTGATTCAAAAAATTCCAATTTGGGTTTTCCTCCTCAATTAGCTTGACTTTTTTATCCCTTGTCCATCCTTTTATCTCTTTTTCACGCTCAATCGCATGATCTATATACTGATGCCGTTCAAACCATACTAGATAATAACACTTATATTTTGATGTAAAACTTTCTTTTTGATCAATACCAAAATAGTGTTCATACAAACGTTGATTCAAATCATTAGTAACACCAGTGTATAATACCTTTTTACTGTAATTAGTGAGGATGTAGGTAAAAAAGTTATACTGGCGCATGATCAAATCTATGAAGAATACGGATATGTTGATATGAAAAATTTGTGATCTTGAGATCGAAGTATCTATCTGGACACCAGGCGAAGAAGATGCTTCACTCCGTTCAGCATAACAAAATGGGTTGACCAAACATTAAAAGTTTGTCATCCTGAGGAACGAAGGATCTATCCGTACGCCAAGCGAAGAAGATGCTTCACTTAGTTCAGCATGACAAAATGGGTTGACCAAACATTAAAAGTTTGTCATCCTGAGGAACGAAGGATCTATCCGTACACCAAGCGAAGAAGATGCTTCACTTAGTTCAGCATGACAAAATGGGTTGACCAAACATTAAAAGTTTGTCATCCTGAGG
>NZ_JBFUPN010000010.1:0-69831 GCF_041355315.1 Mucilaginibacter sp. RCC_168 | reverse complement strand
GAACGAAGGATCTTCTTCAATACGCCTATCGCATAACAGATGCTTCACTCGGTTCAGTATAACAAATTTATTTATCACCTACGCCACCGTATCCGGATGCAGGATCCTGCCGGGGAACTCATCAAGGTTTTTATAGTATATCCTGGGATCGGTGCCGCTCTGTTCTATAGCCCATACCGCCATGCTATATAAAATAGGCTTTAAGCGCGATCCCGCAACAGTAAGACTGTAAGTTACATAGGGCGGCACTACGAGTTTCGCCTCTCTCGATATCAGGCCATCGGCTTCCAGTTGTTTCAGATGTTGGATCAATACCTTTTCGGTAATGGCCGGGACCGCTTTTTTGAGCTCACTGTACCGCTTACTGCCCGATAACAGGTGGAACAAAATGATCGGTTTCCAGTATCCGCCAATCTTTTCCATTACATAAGTTACCGGACATTCCTTAAATGCCGTCTGTTTATTTTCCTGTATAGTTGAACTTTCTTTGATGGCTGTCATAGATACATACTTTAGGGTAAGTACTTGTATAAAAGTAAGTACTAAGATAGCTTTGCTGGTAGTAAAAACAAAATATAAAATTTATGAAAATCACCATCACAGGCTCATTAGGCAATATCAGCAAACCCTTGGCAAAACAGTTAATAAAAGCAGGCCATTAATTAACCATCATCAGCAGTAATGCCGAAAAAATATCAGCGATTGAAGCTTTAGGAGCAACAGCAGCTATCGGTCTGATTGCTGATGTCGACTTTTTAACCAAAACTTTTACAGGCGCCGACGCGGTTTATACCATGGTTCCACCCAACTTTGGGGCAAGTAATTATAGGGAATATGTACGAGGTATCGGTAAAAATTACGCGGAAGCGATTGCAAAAGCAGGCGTACTCCGCGTGGTGAATTTAAGCAGTATCGGCGCGCATCTTAACGCGGGCACCGGGCCTATTGCAGGAAATCGCGATGTTGAATTAGAGCTCAATAAACTCAGCAACGTGGCCGTGAAACACCTTCGCGCACCATTTTTCTATGTAAACTTTTTAGAGAATATAGAGATGATCAAACAAGCAGGTATACTGGGCGCTAATTACCCGGCAACGGCCCGGTTGGTTATGGCCCATCCGGAGGATATAGCCGCCGCTGTCGCCGAAGAAATACAGCAGGAATTTACCGGAAAAAGCGTACGTTACCTGGCAAGCGACGATCGTACCATGGGTCCGATAGCTACTGTTTTGGGTACCGCCATCGGCAAACCTGAATTACCCTGGGTTGAATTTACCGATGAACAAGCTTTGAACGGCATGCTGCAAAACGGCTTGCCACCAGAAATTGCCCGCAACTTTGTGGAAATGGGAACCGCCATACGCTCTGGCATATTATGGGGCGATTATGATCAGAGCCAACCTAAGATACAGGGTGGCATTAAACTGGAAGCTTTTGCAGAGGAATTTGCGGATAGGTATAAGCAATAGGGCCTCACCCAGTCTCACCCCCTCTAAATCTCCCCCAAAGGGGGAGACTTAGAAAAGACTATTTATTAAAGCCCTCTCCTTTGGAGAGGGTTGGGTGAGGTCTAAATAATCGTCTTCACCCCCGGTATCTTCACTAACAAACTACCCAAAGCAAACGACCCAATAACGGCCAACGGCGCTACAAAAAGCAGTTTGATGGCAGGATCGGCATTCAAGGGCCTAAACAGCATGGATAGGGATATCAGCACCAGCGGATGAAAAATATATACCGCAAATGCAGCTCTCGACATATTTTTCATGAACGCCGATTGCCCGTTCCATTTTTGCCGGGCAATGCCTAATAAAGCCACGATAATAAAGATCCCGGTAAACTGCTCCCAGCAGGCATACATTAATGATTGCCAGTGCCCATTGCCATTAAAGGTTTCTATAGGGCTGTTGGTTACTATTTTTACGTAGTAAATTATCGGGAACACTACCACGATCATAACGCCAACCATCCAGGCAAAGCCCTTGCCCATTTTATAACTGACTATATTAAGCCACTGCCCGCGCGAGGCTACTATACCTAAAGCAAACAAGGCTATATATTGTACAAAGTGCCCCAACTGAAAACCTACCGGTTTGAGTACCCAACCAACCGGAAATACCGACCTGACCAGGTAACTGCCCAAAGCCAGCGTAAGCGCGAATAAAACCACAGTGATTGCGGAAGGCATTTTCCCCGATGATGAGGGCCTGCTTTTAAACAGCAGCATGATGCCCACATACAATAAACTGAACAGCAGCAGGGCAGCCACAAACCATAATACGCCAAAATCTATCCAGGGATGAAAACCACCCAGGAATTGGATAAAGGTGATATCATGACCCAGCGCAAAACGATAAACCAGGTAGCTTAATACCGGCGAGAGGATAAAAGAATAAAATATAAGGGGGATACCCAATCGCTTTAACCTGTCGACGGTAAAGCGTACCGCGCCTTTTTTATGGTAGGACGATTCGGTGAAATAGGCTGAGATAAAAAAGAAAAAGCCCATAAAAAACGATTGATTAATAGCCACAAACAAGGTCATGGGTATCAACGCGCCGGCATTCGTGGTTTTTTCGGCATAGTACCAGCCTCCGGGTGCGCCATAGGTAATAAAAGTATGGTGCAACACCACCAAAACGGTGAGCAGTACTTTTAGGTTATCGATATAAACAATTTTTCCAGTTTGTGTATTACTGCCAGCGGTAACGGGTGATACAGCGGTTTGATCTTGCATTGGTATAGGTTAAGGGATGTTTTATAATTTGGTACATCTAAAGGATGCTTTTTTTTCAAATTAGTTACACCGCTTTGCAATTATTTGATCAATTGCCCTGCATTGCGTTTATCCGGGGGAAGGGCGAGATAGCTTTTATAGCTGGCGCTCAAATAATTAGTAAGGTTAAACTCCGGCGCCGTATAAACCTTAACCGATGGGATGTAGAGCAAGATAAAATTGTCTAATTCGGGGCCTTTGAGGGGTACATATTTAGCTATATTAACTGCTGTAAATACTTTGGCTATTTCATCACGGGTTTGTTCGTTCTCTAAAAATTCGGCCTGTTTCTTTTTATCCTTTTCGTCTTTATTCCAGTAATGCAAGCGGAGTATTACGCCACCTTTAGGATCGCCTTTGGGATTACCAGGGCTGGGTGCATTACGCTGATAGATCATAGTTTGCCCATGAAACTCCGGGTCTACATAACCGCTTGCTGGTTTTTTGATCTCCACATTGGTTACCTTAACTTCTTTCAGCTCGTTTTGTTTAGCCGTCACAAATACTTGTCTTTCACGCAAATCGGTTACTAAAACACTATCGGTAAGATAAAAAGCACTTTTAAACAAAAGCAAATCGCCGGGTTTCGCCGGGATGCTGAATTTACCGGTTTTATCGGTTGCAGTAACTTTACCATTGGTTGAATTTTCAACCCGCAGACCAGAGACTATGGTATGCGACTTCAGTTCATAAACAGTACCCTTCTGCACACCCTGCCCATAGGCCAGTGCCGAAACCAAACAAGCGATCAATATAAGCAGGAGCTGACGAGGCATGGAATAAAAATAAGCCAAAAAATCAAAATGCAAATTTACAGATAAACTTTTTAACTTAATTTAACATATTGAGAATGGTTAAAAAAGTGAGTGGTGAATAGCGAGTGGTGAATTTTAACTAATTTAATAGCCCATTTTTCAAACCACTCACCACTCACCACTCACCACTCACCACTCACCACTCACCACTCACCACTCACCACTCACCACTCACCACTCAACACTCAACACTCAACACTCAACACTCAACACTCAACACTCAACACTCAACACTCAACACTCACCTCTCACCTCTCACCTCTCACTACTCACTACTTTTTCCTCCTTCATTCTCTTTCTGCAATTTTTTAAGCATCTCGGTGCCTATGAGGGCATCTATTATGCCGTTACCACCGTTCTCTTTACCATTAACCAATATTTCAGGTACCAGTTTAATACCGGCGGCGGCAAGAGCTTCGGCTACACGTACAATAGCATATTGTTCGGTACCCATGGCATCGGTTTTTTGTTTGGTTACCTCGGCTTCGGCCAAACCAATGGCTTTGATCTTGGTACTTTCGGCAATACCATTCACTTCTGTAGCATTAGCATCGGCTTTGGCATTCACTGTTTTGGCTTCGGCATCAGCTTTAGCTATGGTGATCCTTACTTCGGCATCGGCTTTAGCGTTAATGGTTTTGGCTTCGGCTTCACCATGTGACGCGGCAACTTTTGAAGCGGCCATCTGGGTGTTGATCTCTACCTGGCGGGTTGATTTTACCACCTCTGGCTGCATATCGGCACCGGCACGGGCGCTTTCAAACTCCTTACGTTCAATTTGCGCGTGGCGTTGTATCTCATAAGTCACCTTTTCCTCTTCGGCCAGTTTACGGTCGGTGAGGGTTTTCATCAGGGCGGCTGGCGGCACAATGTCACCTATCAGTGTATCCACACCAATAACGTTATAGGTGGTTAATACAGCGCCGATATGGTCGCGGGCATCGCTTTGCCTTTGAATACGGTTAGCTAAAAAGCCGATCACATCACTCTTTTGTGCGGAGTTACGGAAATAATTGGCGATGGTAGGCTCCAATACCTGCGATACCAGGTTTTTCATCTTACCAAAACGGGCTATTACTTTTGGCGCTTCATTACGTGGCACGTGGATGATCTGTGACACATCCAGATTGAATGTAAAACCATCGGATGACCGTACAGTTATAGTACACAGGTTTTTATCCAGTTCATGCGCCTCGGTACGGCTATCGGCCCAGTTCAATACAATGTTGGTTGTAGGCACAATTTCCACCGCGTGGGTATAGATATTGATAGGGTGTTTACCCGGGTCAAGCGGATCTTCCCAAACACCTTTTTGCCCTACGTGAACAATGTTACCGTGTTTAAAGGCATCGCCACTGGTATCTTTACCTTCGGGGCCCACAAAGGAGTTCACCACACCTACATAACCAATAGGTATATAGGTCATATCCACCTGTTCCACAATTACAAACCAGGGGTTCAGGTAATAAGTACCGGCCAGTATCACGTCCTCCTGCAGACCCTTACGACCACCGGCATTGATGAACGCGATAGGGTCCTGGTAGTTTTTATGACCAGATACCGATTCACCGGCAATTTCGCCTTTGTCCAGCGGCTCACCGTCCAATGTGGTTACAATGCCCACCTTGTTTTCATGGATCTGAGTAATAGGCACCATCTCAATTTCAAACAAAAATGTATTGATACGGTAACTACCTGGCGTAAGGAAAGCAGCCTGCGGACCTTTCTGACCGTTATTGTCCAGGAAGGCAATTGCATCCTGAAACTTGTCGCAGTCAACCGGTTTGCCCAGCACACGACCGGTATCCAGCGATGCACCGTCTTTTGCCTTTACCAGTCCCAGCTTGTTTTGCTCAATAACGGTAAAAGCCTCCATGGTAATACCATATTGCCATGGCCACAAACCCCAGTACAAACCCGGCGCAAGCGCTTTGGCCTGCATACCGGCTTCGCCGTGAATAGCAATGATACGCCCATCGGGCAAACGCGATTTACCAGACAGGGTGAATTTTTTGACGACCAGGCCAATACGGTTATCCGGCACGATCACCATACCGAAAAACACGCGCAAAACAAATTTGTACATCACCAAAATCAGGATGACAGGCACAGCCCACCAAAGCATAACAATTAGATTGTTGTTCATTTTTTTTAAGATTAATTTTTTGATTTTTTAACGGAACCCTTAAGGTGCGGGCCCTCACAAATACTTATAGCTTAAACTGGATTGGAGTACCTTGGCTATATAGTGTCATTAAGACAGTTGCAATTACAGGATGTTACAACTTTTTTAATAAATATTTTTGACCGTTGATTTTTTTGATGATTACGTTGAATTGTTTACCCTTTCATCAGACTCACCCGGTCCACGCTTCGCTGGACTACCCTCTCTTCGGCTTTGCCGGAAAGAGGGCTTTTTTATTTATACACCCCCTCTTGCGCAGCAGAGAGGGGTGCCGCGCGTAGCGCCGGCGGGGTGAGTCGACTGTAAGCAATTCCAGACTGCAAACAATTCAACTTCCCGGGAGTTTAAATAATAGTATCTCATTTAATCTCTACGATCATGAATACTTCAGCATCAAAAAAAACCGGCAAAAAACCTACGGCGACCAAACCAACGAAGGAATTACAAACTGATCCACCACTCAGCGAAAAGGATGAAGTAAAAAAAGCCGAGGAACGGACAAAAAAGCACCTGAAAGGTAAAAGCTGATTTTATACTTTAATGGTAATTGTATAGCTTAGATAAAACTTAATGCTATCATGAAATTTTACGGCTTTATATTATTTGCATTGACGCTATGTGTTATGGCATCATGCAAACCCGCGGTTACTACACAAGCGCTTACAGGCAAATGGAAATATGTGAAGATAGAGCATCCCAATGCCAGCCCGCCGGATACGATGAAAAAGGCCGAGCTGGATGAAGTTGTGCCTTACATACAGTTTACCCCCGAGATGAAATATGTTATTGTATGGGGCGGTAAATTCCTGTCGCACGGTACTTTCACGCTCAACGGCAGTAATATGAATGTAAAAGAAGTACTACCCGATGGCAAAACCCGCGATTTTGTTTTTTACGTATCGGAATTAACGGATGATAAAATCGTTTTTGAAAGCACCGGGCCGGAGGGTTCAAAGGTTACGGCTTTGCGGGCGAGTAAGTTTTAATCCCGCTTTGTCATGCTGAACGCAGTGAAGCATCTATTATACAACATACCCAGTGAAGAGGATCCTTCGCTATGCTACCCATGACGTGTTTAGTAAATTGGGTAAAGACTTACGAAGTTTTTGGAACTTCGTAAATCTGGCATCAGCGCCGGATCCGTCATTTCACCTTCAGAATCCAGCGGATTTTATAACTCAGGATGACAAAGTAAGTGAGTCCAAAAATCCTTACTCCAAAAATCTTTCATCCAAAAGGTGATATATCTGTTATAATTTACACATTGTAATAAACAGTTAACAATGGATGCAGTTAATTTAGAAGAGCAGGTTGCAGAGCGGCAGCAGCTTTTCATCACGTTATATCAAAAAGTTTTCCCGGCGGTGGCCCGGTATGTGAGCAAATGCGGCGGATCATTTGACGAAGCCAAGGATGTTTTCCAAGATGCCCTGCTGAGCTATTACGAAAAAAGCAGATCGGCCGATGCCGATATCAAAAGCAGCGAAGGAGCTTACATTTATGGTACCGCCCGTTACCTGTGGATCAAACGGTATAAGGAAGGTCAGCAAACTACACAACTGGATGACAGCGTCGCAGCAGATATGGCTATGGAAACTACCCTACCTCTTGCTGATGATAAATTATTAAACTTTTTAGAAACCGCGGGCAAACGTTGTATGGAGCTGCTCCGCTCCTTTTATTACGATCAGTTACCGATGACCAAAGTGGCCCAATTGTTTGGCTTTTCGGGGGTGCGCTCGGCAACCGTGCAAAAATACAAGTGCATTGAAAAAGTAAGGGAATCTGTTAAACAAAAAGCATTGACCTATGAGGACTTCCTTGAATAACATAGCCCAAACCGAAGCTTACCTGCTAAAAAGAGCAAACTCAGCTAACGCGCTGTTGTTCGAGGCCAAAACCTTGCTTGATCAAGATCTGCAGATCCATGTTTCGCAACAACAACAGGTTTATAGCCTGGTACGGCAATATGGACGCAAACAGGTAAAAGCCGAGATAGAAGCCGTTTATCAGCAATTATTTAACCAGCCCGAACATCTGAGTTTCAAGCAAAAAATAGCACGCCTATTTAAATAGAGTCAAGAATCAGGAGTCAAGAATCAAGACAGTAAAACAATTTCTGGCTCTCGGTTCTCGCTCCCTCATTTCACTAAAAACCAAATTTTATGAATATCGATAAACAGGAATTCCGCAAATATGCGGTCATGCACCATGCTATTGCCGGTACCCGGGTAGATAGTTTTATTTCGGCGGTCGAAAAAGCTGCCCTTCCCACAGCCATGACGCCCTACATCACCGAAGAACGCGAAATGCGCGTAGCCCAGATGGACGTATTTTCGCGCCTGATGATGGACAGGATCATTTTCCTGGGCGAAGCCGTTGACGATCATGTTGCCAACATCATCCAGGCACAGCTGCTCTTTCTGCAGTCGACCGATGCCAAAAAAGATATACAGATGTATATCAACTCGCCTGGTGGTTCGGTTTACGCCGGTCTGGGTATTTATGACACCATGCATTTTATAGGACCCGATGTGGCCACCATTTGTACCGGCATGGCCTTGTCCATGGGTTCGGTACTGCTGTGCGCAGGCGCTGCCGGCAAGCGTGCCGCGCTCAAGCATTCCCGCATCATGCTGCACCAGCCATCGGGCGGGGCGCAGGGAATGGCATCAGATATTGAGATAGCCTCCGTCCAGATCAAAAAAATGAAACAGGAATTGTATGAGATCATCGCCCAGCACAGCGGACAGCCTTACCAAAAAGTTTACGATGTATCTGACCGTGATTACTGGATGATAGCCAGTGAAGCCAAAGAGTTCGGCATTATTGACGAGGTGTTGGTGTAGGAATTTTGGGACTATTGGACTTGGGGACAAAGGACTTTCTTCCTTGCACTCGTTTACAAACGGGCGCAAATGGGTCCAATAGTCCCTAAGTCTTTTATCTTTTGTCCTTTTTTTAGCGCAAGTCTTGTGCGGCTGTTGGTGGGTTGATGACTTGTGCTTGTTCGTCGGGTTTTGAAGTCACAAGTCAGCCTTTCCCCGCAATTCCACTGCACAAGACTTGCGCCAGAAAAGGTCCTAAAATCCTTTATCTTTTGTCCTAAAGTCCAATAATCCTTTGTCCCCAAGTCCAATAGTCCAAAAATCAATGCGCTATCACTCCCGCATCCGCTGATGCCTCCACCTTATGTTTAATAAACCGCTTGCCTATCAATAAGGTCAACAAGGCAACAACGCCTGCTGCTGCCATAACCCCGGCCATGGGTAATGCGCTATGACTTGTAATGAGGGTAATACCAACCGATGCCAATGAGCCGATAGCCATTTGAAATGCTCCCATTAATGCCGATGCTGCACCCGCGTTTTTGGTAAATGGAGCCAGTGATAAGGCAGCTGTATTAGGATAACTTATGCCTACACCGCACAATACACCAAATATCATGGCGATGGTGCCGCCAATGCCAAACCAGTTATTGAACGCCCCTATTAAAAATATAGCCGAGATAAATACCAACCAAATTAATGAGGCATTTACTAATTGCTCGCTTTTATATTTTTTCATAAGGATACTGTTTACCTGACTCGAGCCAATAAAGCCAACCGAGAGCCCTGCAAATATCCACCCGAAGCCTTTCTGGCTTACTTTAAATACCTCAATAAAAACAATCGACGATGAGGACACATAAGCAAACAGCCCCGCAAACGCGAAAGCCCCGCAAAGTGAATAAGTTAAAAACTGTGGATTTTTTAATACATGTAAAAAGTTACGGAGAATGGGCAGTGGCTTTAAGGAATATGATGGATCGGGCTGGTAGCTTTCGGGCAGTAAAAATACAACCGCCAGCAATATCAGCACGGCAATAATAGTTAATATTAAAAATATCACCTGCCACTCAAAGGCCGCGGTAATATAACTGCCAATGGTTGGCGCCAGCATGGGTGAAGCACCCAGCACCAGTATCAGCAACGAAAATACTTTAGCGTTCTCTTCCACCGGGAAAAGGTCGCGCACCATGGCCATAGCCGCAACAGTGGCCGCGCAACTGCCGATCGCCTGAAAAAATCGCATCGCGATCAGCATTTCCAGCGAATTAGAAAAGAAACAGCCGATAGAGGCTATAATATAAAGGCCCAATCCAAAATATAAGGGCCGTTTACGGCCATACCTGTCCAGCAAGGGGCCATACAACAATTGCCCGGCCGATATACCTATAAAATAGCTCGACAAGGACAGCGCCACCTTATCGGTGCTGGTATGCAAATATTTCGCTATGGCCGTAAAGCCAGGCAGGTACATATCTATGGAGAAAGGGCCCAATGCGGTTAATGAACCCAAAATGAGTATCAATGTTACGTAACGTTTTCTTGTCATGTGATTTTTGGCAAATGGTTGGTTGCGACCGAGGTAAACAGGATAAATTACAGGATGTTACCGGCTAAGTACCAAGGATTTTTTACTACGAATGGCCGGATAAAAACATATAGCGAAAGTAAAATTTAAATTCCAAAACGCCTATCCTTATTTTGTCATTTATTCATTTTAGCTTATAGATCATAGTTCATGGATCATGGTAATTCATGGTTTTTAGTGGATACCCGATAGTGTATGGGTTACCAACTGTCAGCTATGATCCATGAACTATGAACTAATCACCCTAAAAAGTTTCTCCCAGGTTAAGGTTTATAGATGAGAAGTTTTTACTCACACCATAATCTATAGCAATGTTGGTTCCTGATTTTTTATTGAATTTAATACGCAGGCCTGTACCACCTGCGGGATGCCAGTAAACAAAATCGTGGGTATTGGGCTCGGTAACCGAATTTACGTTGGCAAACAGAACAAAGCCCAGCAATCCGTTGCGGGTAATATCGCGCCTGTATTCGGTTTCAAAATAGGCCAGCCTGTCGCCGCGGTACCTGTTTTGCACAAATCCCCTGCCCGATCGCTGGTAAGGTTCCCAACCCAGGCTGGGCAGGTTCAGATACGGGGTACCCGGTGTAAGTGATGTCCAGAAATAAGACCAAAATGCCAGCACGTTTTTTGGGCCGGAATTGGTTAAGGAGATATATTTACGCAGATCAATATACAAAGAGCTCCAGTTGGTATTACTCCCCAGCATTTTTGAATTTACACGGTAAATTATATTAGCATAGGCACCAGGCAAAGGATTAATAGAGTTTTTGCGGGTATCATATAGTAAATTAAAAGTTACTCCTGACGAAAAAACATTCTGATCTGCGGCGGTGCCGTATTTATAGCCGGTAAAACTATGCAGGGTAACATCTCCGTCACTATCAATATCCTGATAATAATCCAAATCATAACCTATGCCCGCATAAAAGTATGGCTTTATTCTTTTAAGAACCGTTTGATAAAAACGCCCGTAATTATAATTCACCAAAAATCGCTGCCCTTCTGGTTGTTTACCACCCAGCCCCCAGGTATACTGCGGATATACCAGTACACGGGTATCGCCAACTATATTCCATTGGTTGTTGTTGAGCCAGATATTTGACCGGATAGGCAGGCCATACCTCCCTTTAAAGTTGAAATAAGGGGTAAATATAAAGCTGGACAAATTGGTGGTTGCAGGTTCCCCGAGGTATATTGCTAATGAAGTTGAGGTAAAAAGTGCCCGGCCACCACTTCGGCCATCCGACGAAGAAATGGGTAAAATGGAAAAATAGACTTTCTTTTTTTCGGTCGCCGATATCTTTCGCGGTTTTATTTTAAACAGGGATCTGGCAATATCAATAAGATCTTTTTGTGCGATGGTATCGGCATCAAGCTTTGTGGTATCGGCAACAGTAACCGTATTTTGGGCCATTACTACAAGAGGAAACAAACAAAAAAGCAATGCCGAAAGTGTTTTAACCATTATATATTAAACCAAATACTGAATATTACTGTTTGTAAAATGCCTGTTATATTAACGTTCAAAACGGGATATAAATTTTCATTTAGGCTATATATCTCCAATTATTTGCACTACAGCCACCATTTTATAATACGGAATTAATATGTCCGAAATAACAATTGCCATTAAGATAAAATAAAAAGCCGGCAGATAAAATAAGCTGCCGGCTTTTTAACTATTATTAACATTAGTTAGTGTGAGGTGGTGGTGGTTTTAGTATGATGATGTTTAGGGTGTGCCCTGCGCCATGCAGCACGGCGTTTTTTCTCATCGGCCCGGCGTTGTTCGTTACCTATAATATAACCGCCACCGGCTCCTATGGCACCACCAATTAGGGCTCCCCCAACATTATGGCCTATAAGTCCGCCCGCAACCGCACCGCCGGCACCGCCTATAATGGCGCCTTTAGCCTGTTTGCTCATTTTCTTTTTAGTTTGTGCCTGCGCGCTAACTGTTAGCGTTAGCAGAAACGCTACAAACAGACAGGCATATATCATTAGCTTTTTCATAAAACATGTATTGATAAGTGTTAAAAAACAATTTCTAAACATACCTATACAAATAGCAAGCCGCTTATATAAAAAGGGCCCTTAAATAACTAAAGGATGACATTTTATTTCAGAAAAGCCAGCACAACTGCAGAAAACTGTATAGTTCTGGATGCACTATTATGATCGCCTGTAACATAATTGAGCTTAGAACCGGGGATAAGTTTGTTAAGAGCGGTTTCTGATCCGTTGTCATGATCTTCAGTACCGCAAATGATCATAACGGGTATTTTTACTTTGGCTAATTCCTGTGGACTTGTGGAGGGCTGGTATTTTTGCTGTAAAGCCAGCGCAGTTACATCAAAGGCTGGATTGCTGTGGATGTAATTGATCATGCCATCCACATCGTGAAAGGTAGTATCGCCCATGAGCGCCTTGTAGGCATGGATCCGCCTGGGCCATTCCGGGTTGGTATAGGCATCGCCCATGCCTCCCATCACCAGTTTTTGTATCCGCTTATCCAGCACCAATAATCGCGAAGCAATAATGGAACCTCGCGAATAGCCAACTATGTCATATTTTTTAAGCTTAAGGCTGCTGGCCAAGCCTATGATGTCTTTGGCCTCGGCATCATTCGCGTAACCAGCATCCGTATGGGGTTTGTCTGACCGGCCATTACCCCGCTGATCTAAAATGATCACTTGATAACCGGCATTTAAAAGGTCGGTATAAAGCTGACCTTTTTTCCAGCCTTCACCAGTACCCGAAAAGCCATGGACCAGTATCACCGGAAAACCATTTCCCTTTACCTCGTAATATATTTTTGTACCATCAAAAGAAGTGTAGTAATTACCAGCGGCCTGCTGCGCATGGCTGCAATAACCAGTCATTAATAATAGCAGGATGATGATACTTTTTCTCATGACAATGGGATCTGCTATTTTACAAACTGGTTAATGATCAAAACACCTATTAAGCCAATAACCGAAACCAAGGATTCCATCATTGACCATGATTTGATAGTATCTTTGATGCTCAGGTTAAAATATTCTTTATAAAGCCAGAAACCAGAATCGTTCACATGCGAAAAAGCCAGGCTGCCCGCTCCTATCGATAATACCATTAAGTTGGGGTTCACATGATTTTGTAACACCAGCGAAGCCACAATACCCGCGGCTGTTAACCCTGCTACCGTAGCCGAGCCTAAACTTATCCGGATAATAGCGGCGATAACCCAACCCAACACAAGTGGCGGAAGGTTTAGCTTCTCTAACTGGGCAGCAATTTGGTCGCTCACACCACTGGCGGTCAATACCTCTTTAAAAGCTCCTGAACCGGCGATGATCAATAAGATTAAAGCGATATCTTTAATGGCATCGGTATAATTAGTTGCCAGTTGACTCATATTCCTGCCCTGCTTCACGCCCAAAGTAAAGGTGGCCACAATAAGGGCAATCAACATTACAATGGATGGATCGCCCAGGAAAGTTACCAGTTTTAACAAGCCGGGATCTTTAATGCCGAGATACGGAAAAAATGCCGTAAGCATGAGTAGTATCACAGGCAGCAGGGCGGTAAAGAAACTATTAAAAGCGCCGGGCAGTTTTTCTTCGGGTAGTTCTTCGGCCCTGAAGGTAGCTAACGGCTCCGAGGGTATCTTTTTCAGAAAACGAGCAAATACGGGCCCTGCCAATATAATGGCGGGGATGGCTATCATCAACCCATAAATAAAGGTGGTAGCCATATTGGCATGAAACAATACCACCAATGCCGATGGTGATGGATGCGGCGGTAAGAACCCATGGGTTACAGATAGCGAGGCCAGCATAGGCAAACCAATATATACCGCAGGTAATTTATATTTATACACCACCGAAAATATAAGTGGTACCATCAGCACAAAGCCAATGCCGTAAAACAGTGGTATACCGATAATAAAACCGGCGGTTACCAGCGCCCATTGTATGTATTTTTGGCCAACGGCATTCACCAGTACTTCGGCAATTTTTTGGGCGGCACCGCTTACAGCCACCAGCTTGCCCAGCATAGCACCCAGACAAATAATAATAAGCAGTTGCCCCATAATATCGCCCATGCCTTTTTGTACAGACGCGGTAACTTTATTGATAGGGATACCCAGCATCAAACCAGCGGCAATAGATACCAAAAGAAAAGCGATAAACGGATTAACTTTTGCCCAGCTTACCAATAAAACAAGCAGGATAATACAGATCAGTATAGTTAGTAATGCCATGATTTAAACTGTTAGGTACAGGTAAGCAGCTTGGTGAAGCCCGGCCGCATGTTATCTGCCTAAAGTAATAACAATATTTGAGTTTCGGATTTTTATAGACAAAACCGTTACAATTAACCGGTCAGTTGTTACAAAGGCTGATCCCAATCAGCCTGTAATGGCAGCAGGAAGTAAAATTCGGCGCCTTTGCCATCCTCGCTCTCTACAGCAATTTTTCCATGGTGCAGCCTGATGATCTCGGCCGATAAATAAAGACCAATACCAAAGCCCGACAATCCACGAGTGCTCTCATCTTCCACCCGGTAAAAACGCTGAAAAACATTTTGCTGATCTTTGGCTTTTAAGCCTATACCTTCATCTTTTACACTTACCCGCAAATGTTCAGTAAGTTTTTTAACCTCTACAGTTATGGCACTGCCTTTGGGCGAATATTTTACGGCATTGCTGATAAAATTACCTATTACCTGAGCTATCTTTTCCCTGTCGGCGGTGATCTGTACAGTTTGTCTGTTTTCAAAAGATAAAACATGATCTGGTGCTATGAGCATTTTATCGGCTGCTATCTCGGTAAGCAACTCGTTCATATCAAAAGTTTGGGTATTCAACTGTAGTTTACCCGACTCAATTTTTGACATATCCAGAAAACCATGAATGAGCCTGTTCATTTTGTTGATCTGTTTTTCTGACTTTTCAAGAGCGTTTATAAAAAAATCATCATCCGCTTTTTTTGCTTTTGATACCAGTAACTGGGTATAGGCTTTAAGTGAGGTGAGCGGCGTTTTTAACTCATGACTGGCCATAGCTATAAAATCATTTTTCATGATCTCCTCCTGTTTACGTTTGGTAATATCATTAATGGTACCCAGCATGCGTACGGGTTTACCGCGTTCATCATACAAAATCTTCCCGGTTGTTCGTATCCAATGTACCGATCCATCGGCCCATATTATACGCGCCTCGTATAAATAAACACCTGTTTTTATGGCTTTTTTATAGGCATTATTTACTATCGCCTTATCATCGGGGTGTATCATATCCCGCAATTCGGGGTGTGTTAACTTATCTTCAGGGTCAAGACCAAATATGACAGAAAGCGTTGGTGATGCGATAACATCATTAGTCACCAGGTCAAGATCCCAGTTGCCTATGCCTGTAGCTTCAATAGCCAAGCGCAAGCGTTCTTCGGCGTCTTCTAAAAGCTGCCTGGCTATTACCTGCTTGGTTACTTCTGTGGCAACAATCATAACGCCGGTTACCTTATTATTATTGTCCTTAACAGGTTGGTAAACAAAGTCAAAATAAAACAAATTAACATGCTCATTCCGGTTAAGCCTGATGGGAGTTTCATAACCATAATGGATATGACCGCTTTTATAAGCATCCTTAACCAGGTTTATATAATCACTCGCGTTGTCTCCATCCAATGCAAGGGTAAGCGGCAGACCAATAATATTGGCCTGTTTTCCCCATAATTCAAGCACATTCGCATTGGCCGATTCAATGATGAGATCAGGGCCTTTCAGAAAACTGATGGCCACCGGAGCCTGGATAATCAGATCATCTATGTATTGTCTTGCAGTTATATTTTGATCGTTCTTTTTCAAAACTTTAATTAAAACAAAAATATATATAGATCTGCTCTTTTTTTATGATTCAATAATATAAAAAATAGTTAAGTTTGTACTTTATTTACCCGATAATTTTTTAGCCCAAGTCATAGCTTTTTATGCTATTTTAGTTACATTTATCCGCATACCTCAGATCCTTTGGCCTTTTCACTTTTTAATATTTTTATGTCAAAACGTATTTTAGTATTAGATGATAATCAGGACATATTAGATATTGTGCATGAAACCCTTACCTATGAACAGTTTGAGGTAAAAAGTACTTCGAACAGCCTGGATGTATTGCCTTTAATGGAGCAGTTTCTTCCGGATCTGGTTATACTTGACTACCGCGTTTCCGGTACCACAGGTGGCGAAATTTGCAAAAACATCAAGTTGCACAGTAAATTCAATAACATACCGGTTATTATATTCTCGGCCTATCTGAATAATGATGACCACCTGCTTAACTACGGTTGCGATGGTGTTATTAATAAACCTTTTGATCTTTCTGAACTGGTTGAAAAGGTGAATAATTTAATATAAGCTTTTAAAAGATACATCTTCCATTAGGTCCATGCCGGTAATTTTACTACCCTTTATTTTTCTTCATATCCGCTTTCTCAACGGCAATCATTAACAGACAAATAAAAAACATTCTTCAAAATGATATTTTATTGCAACATCTATTAAAATTGAGCCTTAAAAATTCCATTTAACTAATAATTAGATATTTAGATTCAAACATTCATAATTTTATTATTTTTGTTAGTACCAGGCGTTATAGAATATTGATATACAATTAAAGTACCGATCGTATATGGTTATTCCAGCAAATTCAATTGAATCCATCAGAGCTCAAGGTAAAAGATTACCTATGTGCCCTAAGTGTAAGGCTCCACTTGACGACCGCGTACCAAGGGGCGCTTTTGTAAAAACCATATTCTTCTTTCTACCCTTAAAACGCTATATCTGTTATAAGTGTCAGCGCAAACGCTATGTACTACGGTAGTTAATCAAAACATTATTTTTTATGCTTTAGATTAAGCAAAACATACCTAATAGTATGTTTTGCTTAATCTAAAGCTCATTTTCATAACAGGTATTGTAATTTGCGCACTATTTTATTTATAGTGACCGACCTAAATTCAACTACCAAAAGAAAAAAAAAGTATCACTGCTCCAAATGCGGTGAGCCTTTCCATTTCCAGTTAAAGAGAAACTGGTTTGTAAAAAGAGTATTATATTTTTTGCCTGTGAGGAAGTACTTCTGTGCCAAATGTAAAAAAGCATCCTATATTTTTGTGGACCAATCACATCCATAGCCGGCTTCGGATGTTTGCTTAAATAGCCATTAAAATCGGTTTTTTATTTTATTTGTACCTGTTACGAAAATAAATCGCTTTGTTATTAAGTATAATCGGCAATATTTAACTGTACTTTAAGTACTTAACTATTACTTTGGTACAAGAATTGCTAAACTTAGCATAGTTTGCTTTTTTATTATCTGAAAGCAATTATAGACGATACTTAAAGACAAAATATGAGACGGATTTTAGCAGTAGACGACGACAGCGACATTCTGGAGGTTTTACAGTACATATTGGAAGATTCGGGCTATGAGGTGATAACCCTTGCTGATGGGCATTATCTTTTTGACAAGATAAGAGAAAGTCAGCCCGATCTTATCCTATTAGACATTATGTTAGGTAATTTAGACGGGCGTGAGCTTTGCAAAGATGTTAAAAGCAGTATAGAAACACATAATATACCGGTTATATTGATATCGGCAAGCCATGAGGTGTCCAGAACATTAAACCAAACCGGCGCCCCTGATGATTTTATCGCAAAACCATTTGATATTGATGTTTTACTTGGAAGCATTAACCGGCAATTACATAATGCAGCTTAAAATGCACAAATAGCAGGTCGTAACCGCAATTACTCCTGCTATCGCTTTAAAGCCTATTTCCCTGTTCAGGCATTGATATTAAATGCCCTATCCCTTTTAGCCCTGTTACGTAATTTGAAAAATACAATCAGGTTTAAAAAGTGCATAGCCCCCAGTATCAGAATAATACACCCTACCTTATAGCTTAAAACTTCCACCACTACCTGCGTACTGATTATGCTGCCTGTTTCTTTAAGGGCCAAACTCATGTAGCCTATATTCACGAGGTAAAACCCTACTACCAGCAACTTGTTCACAGAATCGGCCAATTCATTATTGCCGTGAAAAATATCCACCAAAAATATACGTCCGTTTTTAAATAGCACTTTAGCCACCCATACGGTTAATGCGATGCTTACCAGCAGGTAAACAATGTAGGTTAAGATAAAATAGTTCATGATTGTGATTATTTATATGTTATTAATTATTGAATTTTCAGTAAAAAATGAAATTTGGAGATAAAAAAATATTACTTGAATATTTTAAATATCGAACCAAAAAACCAACTCTCCTCGGCTTTGAGCATGGTATCTAAAGTTTTGTTTACATTATTGGCCAGCTTGTTAATATCGGTAACCGAGGAATGGAATGCTTTAAAGGCGGGATCTTTTTTATCCCCTTTCACCTCCGTTAACTGGCCTAATATTTTGATCACCGGGTCGAGCTCACGTTTTTTGCGTTCTTCGGCCACCCGCCTGGCAATTATCCAGGTATCTTTTTCGGCATAAAAGTATTCTTTACGCTCACCGGTTTTATGCTGTTTTTCAACCAGGCCCCAGCCAATCAGGTCGCGCAGGGTCATATTGGCATTCCCGCGCGATATGCTCAGCTCGGCCATTACCTCTTCGGTAGTTAAAGCCTCCGGCGAAATGAGCAGCAAGGCATGTACTTGGGCCATAGTGCGGTTAATCCCCCACTCCGACCCCAATTTACCCCAGGCTTCAATAAATTTCAGCTTTGCTTCTGCCAATTCCATATACAAATATAAATAACTTTTTAAACTTTCAAAAATAAATGAAAGATATTTTTGATTTGGGATGTGGGATGTTTGTCATGCTGAGCGGAGCGAAGCATCTATTGTACGCCATACATCGCGAAGAAGATCCTTCGTTCCTCAGGATGACAGCGTTAATTGAATTGGCATCTTTTCAAACTCACCACTCACCACTCACCGTTTTCAGCTCCTTATCTATCTTTTTATTCCACTCCTCCTGTGCGGCCATGTTCATGCCGTGAGCGGTTTCGGTATCATATTGCTCCTGCATCACGTTCATTTCATGAAACGATTCCAGGTATTGTACATTGATAGGGCCATCATAATTATCTACTGTATATTTTTCCGCCTTTAGTTTTTGCTTAAACCGTTCTATGATAATCTTTACAATATCAAAGTGCCTTTGCTCGTGATTCAAACTGTAGGCATTTTTACTGTCGGGTTTTACCCAGCAGGCACTTTTAGGTAAAAAGGCTTTCAAACCCAGATGCACGTTAACCATGCTTTTACTCACACTCACATCTTCACTATAACCAATGCTGGGTAAAACTTCGGCGCCAAACCGGCTGTTGTTGACTGGTTTGGCCTTAAAATCGTCCCACGTTAAAGGCCTTTTGGATGAATAATAAATGGTGTCACCTTCGGGCTCCTCCGTATAATCGGTAAAAATGATCTTCACACCTTTTGCCAGTTTAATATTGGTGCCGGCCTCCTTATTTATCCAGGTATTAAAAAAGGTAAGGCCGTACTCAAGCGCATGACGTAATACCATTTCTACGTCAACCTCCTGGTTAACGTATCGGTTATAACCAGCACTGCCATTATAATCTGTCAGATGGATATTTTGACCATCCCTTTGCAGGTAAAAAGATAAGGACACTTTTACTTTACCTTCTACATGATTGCCAGGCAGTGGTGTTTCATCAAGTTTAAACTTCTCTAAATGGATCATCACCGGTCTTAACGTTTTATCGGGCGGGAGGGCGGCAGTCACAAACTGTCTGATAGCCGCTAATGCACCTCCTTTAAAGTCAATGGCATACTTTACCGCGTTACCTGGGCCAGGTGGTAACAGCCAGGCTACCGCGGTACGGTCGGTCCGGTTATCTATTACCCCGGCTACATAAAACTCTTTTGCAGATACAGGCAGTCGCTCATTATTTAAAACAATCGGATCCGTTGCTTTTTGAGCTTTTAAAATTGGCGAAGAAATTAAAATAATGAATAACAGCAGCTTAACCCGCAGTCGCACCGGGCGTAACCACACAGCAACTAAGTCAATTAATACAACATCATCCATCATACTATATAATGCATAATGTTCAAATAAATTGCCTTTAAGTGTACTATTTGGTTACCTTTGACCATCGATACCAGTGCTATGGTTTTGTTCAACAATTTTAAAGTTTTCCACACACATATTGTCTTAAGTATTACCTTCGTTAATTAGTTGTGTTATCCACATTTGTTAATTACTTATGTTAATAGCTCTTTTTCGTTTCGCTAATTTAGCACCATCGTTAGTATGCGCTTTATGATCAAAATAAAATACATTTCCCTGTTAATCCCCGTATTTATTGTTTCAACGGCCAGCGCGCAGCAAAATCCATCCTTCCAGGTTTACCGCAGTTATCACACGGCTATGGACCTGATGGACAAGGGCAAATTTGCCTCTGCTGCCGAGCAATTCCGCACTGTTGAAGCCTCACGCCTTAAAACAGCCACCCAGCCCCAGTTTGAGTCGGAGCTGTCGCTGGTAAAAGAAAACAGCCAGTATTACGAGGCTTTTTGCGCCCTTAATTTGGGCAATGACGATGCCGAAAGCATGTTTCTGCGCTTTATTAAAGAGCATCCCGAAAATCCATTAACCAAGCTGGCTTATTTCCAAATAGGTAAATCGTATTTTAAACAAGGTAAATATGAAGATGCCATCCGCTGGTTTGACAAGGTTGAGGCAGGCGAACTGAACGGTCATGACAATACCGAGTACAAATTCCGCAAAGGTTATGCTTATTTCTCACTTAAAGATTATAAGAACGCGCAACTGCTTTTTGCCGAAGTAAAAAACAAACGCTCGGAGTTTACCGAGGATGCTACCTATTATTTTGCCTATATAGCTTATCTCAACAAGGATTATCACCTGGCGCTGGCCAATTTTGAAAAACTTAAAAATTCCAAAAAATACGAAAACAGCTATCCATACTACATATCGGCGGTTTACTTTTTGGATAAACGCTATGATGATGTGCTGAGCTATGCGGTGCCTATTGTAAATAACACCCACCAGGAGCATGAAACTGAGATGCTGCGCATTATTGCCGCCTCCTATTTTGCTAAGGCCAATTACGATAACGCGGTTAAATATTATGATCGTTTCCAAAGCCGCGACCAGGGTAAAACCCAAAACACACAGGATAGCTACCAAATCGGTTACACTTATTATAAAGTGGGTAATTACGCGAAAGCAGCCACCGAGTTGGAGCGCCTAATAGAGCAGGGCGATGTGTACAGCCAAAGTGGTAATTACACGCTGGGTGATGTTTTCCTGAAAATGAATAACAAACAAAGCGCCCGTAATGCATTCTTAGCGGCTTCTAAACTCACTTACGACAAGCAACTCCAGGAAGACGCTTTGTATGAATATGCCAAACTATCCTATGAGCTCGATTTCAATACCGAAGCGCTGGCGGCTACCCGTTTATATTTAAAAAATTATCCGCGTTCACGTCGTAATGATGAAGTGAAAGTGTTGCTTGGCGAGGAA
Organism: Mucilaginibacter sp. RCC_168; assembly: GCF_041355315.1. NCBI lineage: Bacteria > Pseudomonadati > Bacteroidota > Sphingobacteriia > Sphingobacteriales > Sphingobacteriaceae > Mucilaginibacter > Mucilaginibacter sp. RCC_168. The sequence continues at coordinate 48,077 of NZ_JBFUPN010000010.1, read as the reverse complement.
TTGCTGAACTCCCGTAATTACAAGGAGGCCGTTGAAATACTGGAGCCGATACCTAACAAATCGGAAAGCGCGCAGATTGCTTATCAGAAAGTAACTTATTACCGCGGTCTGGAATTTTATAATGAGCGGGCTTTTGAAAACGCTATTGGTATTTTCCTGCGTTCGTTAAAAAACCCTGTAGATCGGAGGACTCAGGCTTTAACTACTTACTGGATGGCCGAGGCTATGTATGAGGTACGTAAATATGGCGAATCGGTGGAAAACTTTGAAGCGTTTTTAAGTATGCCCGAAGCCAAAGAGACCGATCTGGCCAACTACGCCAATTATGCACTGGCCTATGCTGCCTTTTATGGCGAGCAATACAAAAAAGCCGCCAATTATTTCGAAAAATTTCTGCGTGGCGACGTAAAAGATAAAAACACCGAAAACGACGCGATAACCAGGCTGGGCGATAGCTATTTTGTATTGAAAAGCTACGGCACCGCGCTTGATTATTATAACCGCATTATAGCCATGCATAACCAGGGCGAAGATTACGCCTTGTTTCAGCGCGGTATGATACAGGGATTACAAGGTTCGCTGGATACCAAGATCAGTACGTTGAACGATGTCTTGAACGCCTTCCCGAATTCGGATTATGCCGATGATGCTTCTTTCGAGATAGCTTATACCTATTTCCTAAAAAATGATGGCGACCGTGCAAAAACCGATCTGAACGCCATGATCCAGAAGTATCCGCACAGCAGCTATGTACCGCGCGCGCTGACTACCATCGGCCTAATTGACTACAATGCCGGTCATGACGATCTGGCTGTAGAATCATTCAAAAAAGTGGTTGCAGATTATTCCTCAACCGATGAGGCCAAACAATCGCTCAAACAAATTGAAAAAATATATACCGATAAAGGCGATGCCCAAACATTTATCAATTACGCGGGTACAACCTCTATTGGCAACTATACCACCTCGCAGCAGGAAGATATCATGATCACCGCTGCCAACAACCTTTATTTAAAAGGCGACTGGCAAGGAGCTGTAGGCGCAGTAAACGCCTATCTGGATAAATTCCCAAGCAAACAGATCTACGAAAAACAAGCCAGATTTATCAGGGCCCAAAGTTTGGTTAACCTGAACAGATCGCAGGAAGCCGTTGTTGATTATAACATTATCCTGAACGACTGGACAAGCGCCTATACCGAGAAATCATTGATCAGCATGGCTAAGCTGTATATCTCTCAGAAAAAGTATAATGAGGCTATCGTGTTTCTGAAAAAACTGGAAACCAACGCCGAGTTTAAAGAGGATTACTCTTTCGCTATCAATAATCTGATGCTTTGCTATGCGCAGATGAACATGCCTGACGATGTGCTGAACTACGTAAAACAGATCAGAGGTAATGACAAGGCCGCCCAGGAAGATAAATTCCGCACTGGTTTATACGCCGGCGAAGCTTATCTGCAAAAAGGCGATACCACTGCAGCGATAAAAGAATTTGATTACACGGTAACCAACACCAAAACCATAGCCGCTGCCGAAGCTAAATATAACATTGCTAATGTGGAATACTTAAAAGGCAGGTACAAAACATCGCAAAAGATGTGTTTCGACCTGGCTAAGGAAATGCCGAACTATGATTACTGGGTAGCCAAAACCTATATTTTGCTGGCCGATAATTATGTAAAGTTGAAGGATAATTTCCAGGCAAAAGCCACGCTGCAAAGTATTATTGAAAATTATAAAGGTAACGACGATGTATTGCCTACAGCTAAACAAAAGTTGGGTGTACTGACGGGCAAACCTGTAAAAATAGAGGCCACTGCACCAGATACAAGTGATAATAAACCGGCCCCGGCCGATACCACCAAAACCGGTCAAAACTAACAGGATGGCAAAGAATAAGATAAAAAGACAGGCAATGAAATTAAAATATATCTATACGCTGCTTACCTTAATAATAGCATTATACTTTGTCCCTGCACAAGCGCAAACAAAGAAACCGACCAAAAAGGCCACTACTAAAACTGCAGCAAAAAAAGCGCCGGCAAAACCGGCAGCTAAAAAACCTGCGGCAAAAACTACTGCCTCTAAAAAAGCCAGCACATCATCAAAAAACTTAGGTGATGCCGCGGCAAAATCTGCTGCGGATACCACCAAAAAGGGCGGCAACGGTACCAATGCCGATAACGGCGGCAGTCTTTCTGAAGAGATCGTAGTAACTACCGCTTACAAACCGGTACTGGCCGACGCGGTGAAAATACGCCGTAACCCAGATCTGGAAGATAAAGCACCGTTTAAAGCTCCTTTAGTATATGCTCCGCTTGATAAAAGACAGGAACAAAACTCAGAGATCCGTCAGTTGGAAGCCATGAAAAGGCCACCAGAGCAGGACTCGGTTCTGCTGAACAATTATGTTAAAGCAGGCGCGGGAAATCTAAAATCTCTTTTTGGTGAAGCATACTTTTCAAACGGTCGTGACCAGGCATTGCAGTTTGGAGGTTACCTGAAACATTTTTCACAGTCAGGATCATTAGAAAAACAAAGCCAGAGTAAAGATGATGTTGGCGTATTTGGTAAAAGCATCATGGGTGATAATAACATCAGTGGTCGCATCACCTACAACCGCATGGGTACCAACTTTTACGGATATGATCAATCGGCCCCTGATAACAGCTTTGTACCCGGCAAGCAACATTTCAACACCATTGGCGCCGAAGCCGAGCTGGCCAAGAACTATAAAGACGTAGAAAACGATTTCACCTATGCATTGAAAATAAAAGGTTATGCCTTCAGCAACGCCTACCAGGCCAGGGAAAACAACTTCGTAATATCAGGCTTTATCAACCAAACCGTAAAACAATTTTATGCAGGATTGAGCGGTTCGGTGGATCTGAGTTCACAGAAAGATAGTCTTTATAAAATCAGTAATAACATTTTGAGGTTAAACCCTTATATCAAATTCCAGGGCACCAATTATAAAATTGACGCGGGTGTAAACATCGAGAAGGAATTTGGCGATTTTGGCAAGTTCTACATTTTCCCTGCCGCTAAATTAGAGGTGCAGGTGATCCCGAAATACGTGCGTTTGTTTGTAGAGGCTAAAGGCGATATCAACCGGACATCCTTGCATGACCTGGCTTACATTAATCCTTTCATCGGCCAAAACATCGAGATCAAAAACTCGGTTGACCAGTTGGATCTCAGCGCGGGCTTAAAAGGCACACTGGCTCCCGGTTTAAGCTTTAAGGCATCCGTGTTCCGCAACAGTGTTAAAAATATGCCGCTATTGGTAAGCAATTTCGACGCCGAAGTAAACAAGTTCAAAGTGATTTATGATGATGGCAAAGCCCGTGTGAACGGCTTTAACGGCGAGCTTGATTTTAAAGCCAGTGATGATTTTAACATTTTTGGTCGTGTAGAGATCAAAGATTACCAAATGGCATCAGAAGCACAGCCCTGGAACCTGCCAAAATTTTTATTAACCGCCGGTACATCCATCAATATTAATAACCAGGTAAGTATTACCGGTTCGTTATTGTTCCGCGGCTCAACAAACGACAGGATATCTACCACTTCTGGCGGTACATCAACTATGGTTCAGAAGCCAATTGCCTCCTTTGCCGATTTAAGCGGCGGTGTTCAATACAAGGCTACCCATCAAATAACGGTATTTGTACAGGCTAATAACATTTTAAGCACCAGTTATCAGAACTGGTTATACTATCCTAACTACGGATTTAATATCTTTGGCGGCGTTGGGTATTCGTTTTAGACGGGATTCGAGGTTCGTGTGATGTGGTTCGTGTTATGCGGAAATACCGAAATCACGTCACACGAACCTCGAACCCAATAACGTGAACCAGGTAACACGAAGCAATTTACCTTATGCCTTTTGATGTTTTATAATTAACCGTATTTTTAGCGAATGGATATAGCCAATTATTTAAGCGAACTGTTAGGCCGACATAGTAAAGTAGGTGTGCCGGGCCTTGGTTCATTTACACAAGTGCGTGTAAATGGTTATTATAACAGCGCCGAAGGCAAATTATATCCGCCAGGTTACCAGGTACAGTTCAGTCCGGATCCATTCGATGATGATACGCTGGTAGAGCATATCGCCCAAAAGAAAAACATCTCGCTGGCATCATCCAAATATTTTACCGAAAAGTATATCACCTCCCTAAAACAGGATGCCGCTTTTAAAGAAGTCCCCTTCGCCAACCTGGGCTGGTTTTATACCAACAATGAGGAGATAGCGTTTAAAGCCGGCGAAAATCATAACGAAGGTCCCGAGTTTTATGGCCTGGCACCCATCGCCATTAAAAAGCTTAATCAGCAGACCGAAAGTTCGGAAGCCGGGAGGTCCGAAAGTCCTGCCGCTCAGCCGCTGCCTTTCACGGTAGCTCCACAAGAGCCCGTTGTTACTCCACCTGCGCCAACGGCCGATCAGCCCGAGGTATATGAGGATGAAGAAGTGGAAGAAAAACCACGTTCGGCAAGTCCATGGCTTATTGCGCTCATCATTTTGATCGTTCTTGCGGTGGCAGCATTTGCACTTTATAAATACAACCCGGCATTGTTCAATTTTGTCAGGCAACCGGCAAAACCCGGTGCCGAACAACCTAAAACACAGCCTGCGGCTGCAGCAGACAGTGCGAATGACAGTAATAAAACAGCCGCCCCTATTTTGGATACAGCAAAGGCAATTTCTAAACCCGATACGGCGTTAAAGAAAACAGTGGCAGCTGCCGATACCACAGCCAAACCTGAATTTGTGATATTTGCCGGCTCATTTAAAACGCAAAAGAAAAGCAACGAAGCTGTTAAAATTTACAAAAGCGTTGGTGTTGATGCCCGTGCATGGCATGGCCCAGGTTCTGGTAAGTATATTAAAATAATCATTGGCAGTTTTGCCACATCTGCAGAAGCAGAAGCCGAAAGACTTAAATTAATAAAAGAAAAAAAAATAAGCAAACTCTCATACAGCCAAGAAATTAACGAAAAGAAATGACATTATTATTGATACAGCAGATAGCAGATACCGCGAAACACCTGGCAGACACCGCAGGCCACATTACACAACCTATCACCACACAGCCCGAAGAGCTGCGTTTTGGCGATCTATTGATCAAGGGTGGTTGGGTAATGGTTCCCATTGGTATTTTGGCTGTTTTAGGTCTGGTGATATTTTTTGAACGGTATTTTACCATCCGCAAAGCCTCCAAAAACGAGGCTAACCTGATGCTGCAGGTACGCTCAAGTATCCACTCGGGTAACCTGGAATCGGCCATAGCGCTTTGCCGTAATAATAATTCGCCCCTGGGCCGTATGCTGCAAAAAGGGTTGCTGCGTATCGGTCGCCCGATTAAGGATATTGAGGGCGCTATTGAAAACGTAGGCAAGCTGGAAGTATCCAAATTGGAAAAAAACATCGGTATCCTGGGTATTGTTGCAGGTATCGCGCCCATGTTTGGGTTCCTGGGTACTATTGCCGGGGTAATCAAGATCTTTTATGATATATCTAAAACAGATAACATCAGCATGGGTGTTATATCTGGCGGTTTATATGTAAAAATGGTAACATCTGCCGCCGGGTTGATGGTAGGTATCGTAGCTTATGTATGTTACCATATTTTGAATATGATGGTTGATAAGGTAATTTTGAGCCTGGAAACTGATGCTATTGAATTTATTGATCTGTTAGAGGAGCCAAGCAAATGAATTTAAGAAAAAGACATAGAGGTGCATCGGCAGAGGTTCATACCTCGGCCATGAACGACATCATGTTCTTCCTGCTTTTGTTTTTCCTCATCGCATCAACAGTTACTAACCCAAATGTGATCAAGCTGGTACTGCCCAAATCATCAAGCGGGCAATCGGTATCCAAAAAAACCATCACGGTATCGGTAACTAAGGATCTGAAATATTACGTCGACAAAAAGGAAGTTCCGGTAGATGCCCTGCAAACTACCTTATCCGGATATAAAACCCTGGCAACCGAACTCACCATAGTTTTATACGTTGATAAAACTGTAGCCATACAGGATGTGGTTCAGGTAATGGATATAGCACAAAAATTAAACATCAAACTGGTTCTGGCAACGGAACCTAAAGGGTAGTTTAGAAGTGTGAGTGCGGGCTCAAAGAGCCAGTGTTTAATAGCTCTGCAAAATTAGCTCCCGCACTCGCAACTGACACCCCGCACTAATAAAAAAATGGAATACAGAGAAGAAAATAACTATCCAAAGGCATTCGCGGCAACAGGCATTATTTTGGCTGTGCTTATTGCTGCCTGTTATTTTATCGTGTTTCAAAACCCGCCAAAACAGGAAGAAGGCACCGGGGGCATACTGGTAAATTACGGTACGGTTGATGAAGGTATGGGCAACAATTATATGAGCACCGAGGAACCTTCGGTTGCTGAAAAGGCCAATAATACCAAACCGGATAAAGTTACCCACGAAAAACCCACCGAGGATAAACCCACACCGCAAACCAGCGACAAAACCGTGGTGACCCAAAATACAGAGGACGCACCGGAAGTGGCTGCGCCTACAAAAAAACCAACCAATACCGTAACTACTCCGCAGCCAACCAAAACACCGGCCAAACCTACCGTGAACCAGAATGCCTTATATAAAGGCAAGGCTACAACCGGCACCGGCGAAGGCGATGGAACCGGCAGTACACCAGGCAACCAGGGCAAACCAACCGGTACAACCCTCACCAATAACTACAACGGAACAGGATCTGGCAATGGCGGTAGCCTCAATCTGCAATCACGCAATTTTGTAAGTAAACCCAATGTTGATGATGGTAATCGTTTTACAGGCAAGGTAGTGATAGATATACAGGTAGATAAAGCTGGCAATGTAACTTATGCCAAGGCAGGCCGCGGAACCACCATATCTGATTATAACCTGATCCAAAAATGCGAGGATGCCGTAAGAAACTCCCGCATCAGCCCGGCAGAAAACGCCCCCGATACCCAAAAAGGTGCTGTAGTATTTGTATTTAAGGTAAATTAGACGTCAGTTTGCAGTTTTGAGTTTGCAGTTTGCACTTCCAAACTATAGCTTTGTTTCCCGGTAATTGCATTAAACGTTGCTAACTGCAAACCGGCAACTGCAAACTACCAACCATGAACTACAACGAAACCATCCAATACCTATACACCCAACTCCCCATGTTTACGCGCGATGGGGCTTCGGCTTTTAAAAAGGACCTCACCAATACCATTGAGCTTTGCAAACGTTTGAATGATCCTCAGCATCAATTTAAAAGCGTGCATATTGGAGGCACCAACGGCAAAGGTTCTACATCGCACATGCTGGCGGCTATTCTGCAAACGGCAGGATACAAAACCGGTTTGTATACATCGCCCCACCTGAAAGATTTCAGAGAACGCATCCGGGTTAACGGGCAAATGATCAGCGAGCAAACCGTGATTGATTTTGTGGCGCAACACCGTGCTGATTTTGAAGAGATAGCTCCTTCCTTTTTTGAGATGACCGTAGCCCTGGCTTTTGACGTTTTTGCTCGCGAAAAGGTAGATATCGCTATAATTGAAGTAGGCTTGGGTGGCCGGCTGGATTCTACTAACGTGATCACGCCACTCCTGTCGGTGATTACTAACATCGGTTGGGACCATATGAACATGCTGGGTGATACCCTGCAACTGATAGCAGGCGAAAAGGCAGGTATCATTAAACCCGGCATCCCGGTGGTTATCGGCGAACATCAGCCGGAAGTCGCTTCTATTTTTATAGATAAGGCACGGGCAATGCAATCGGAACTACTGTTTGGATCCGATTATTGGAAAATCTACCCATCTGTTGGCGAGTCACAGGTTTCTGATTATTTATCATTTGCGATAGAGAAAACACGTCCGGAGATTTCCTATTATAAACTGAAACTTGACCTTCCCGGTACATACCAACTCAAAAATGTTAAAACCGTTTTAACCACGATTGAAGAATTAAAAAAAATGGATTTTGACATCAGCGATGATAACATTCGTAACGGTTTATCACGGGTTAAAACGCTCACCGGCTTACATGGCCGCTGGGAAATTTTAAATACTCAACCGCTGACCATTTGTGATACCGGGCATAACACTGACGGCATACAGGAGGTAGTCAAAAACATTGCCGCGGTTGATTACCAGCAACTGCATTTTGTAATAGGTATGGTGAATGATAAGGACATTACCAAAGTACTCGCTCTGCTCCCAACAAAAGCTATCTATTACTTCTGCAAACCAGATATCCCGAGGGGATTAGATGCTGAAAGCTTAATGCTTAAAGCAGAAAGCTTTGATTTACACGGAGAGACTTACCCATCAGTAAAAGCGGCATTATCAGCCGCCCAGGCTAATGCCACCGATAACGACCTGGTGTTTGTTGGTGGCAGCACTTTTGTGGTGGCAGAGGTGGTATAAGCTAATTGTTGAGTTAGTGAATTATTGATTTATTGAATATAGAATCAGATAAATTTATTCTATCCGTTTCCATTCCACTTCCCCGGTTGCTGTAGCACCTGTAGTTGGGGCGGGTACCGTATACTTAAACACATTCCCTACCAATGTAAATGGCCGTTTTTGCTGTGTACCCTCCCAGTTAGGAAACGAAGCGTGGTCGATATGGAAAATAATAGTGCCTGTAGCATTGTCTACACTATAGGTTCCAAAATGCGCATTGCTGCCTTTTACTGCTTCTCTGTTCTCTTCATCAGTACCTTTGCTTTTATCATTTGCTGCAAATTTGGTACGGCCCTGGCTAAATATCTGTAGCGCATAACGGCCACTTTTATCTAAAACAAGCAACCCCTGTGGATTATCGCCATATAAATGCACCCTACTGCCATCCGCAAGTATATTATCAACAGCAATTAACGAATATGTTCCGGCAATGCTCACAGTTGCCGGCTTTGATAACATGCTGCTTTTTTGTTGGGCACTAACAGGTAAACAGCAAAAAATGGAAAATATAAACATCAGGGTACTTTTCATATGTCAAAGTTAAATTTGCTATGTACCTTTATCAAGTAGGCACAAAAAAGTAGCCTGCTTACAAATAAGTTACCATGCTGTAAATCAGCTATTTTATTTTTAACTGATGGATAAAAAAGTAAAAAGAGAGGCGCCAAAATGCGGAATTGATTATGCTTTTCAACGAATTGGAGGCAAATATAAAGGTCGTATCCTATGGCGCTTAAGGGTTGGCACCTTACGCTATGGCGAACTGCGGAAAACAGTGATCGGGATAACATCAAAAATGCTTACACAGGCTTTAAGAGAACTGGAAGATGATGGGTTGATTAGTCGGAAAGTATATGTAGAAGTACCTCCCAGAGTTGAATATACCCTTACAGATACGGGTAAAGGGCTGCTCCCTTTTTTATCTGTATTAAGAGATTGGGCCAAAGAGCAAATGTTGATAAACCACATTGAGGCTATGCCTGGACGTTCTTAACATAACAAATTATTTACTTCCGCTTTCTGCATAAAATTCTATTTTTACTTTTCTTAAAATCATCGCAATTCTCACATTTATTCTATGACATATCTACCATCAGCAGACAGATACAAAAAAATGCAATATCGCCGCTGCGGCCATAGCGGCATCAAACTTCCGGCTATTTCGCTGGGTTTGTGGCACAATTTCGGGCATGTAGATGTAACCGAAACTTACCGCAAAATTTTACACCTGGCTTTCGATAGCGGCATTACGCACTTTGATCTGGCCAACAACTACGGTCCGCCCCCGGGTTCTGCCGAAGAGAATTTCGGTCGTATTTTAAAAGAGGATTTTCATGGCTACCGCGATGAGATGATCATCTCGAGCAAAGCTGGTTATACCATGTGGGATGGCCCTTATGGCGACTGGGGCTCTAAAAAATACCTGGTAGCCAGTTTGGATCAAAGCCTGAAACGCATGGGTTTGGATTATGTGGATATATTTTACCACCATCGTCCCGATCCGGAAACACCGCTGGAAGAAACCATGGCCGCGCTTGATCTGATTGTTCGTCAAGGTAAAGCTTTATACGCGGGTATCTCCAACTATCCGGCTGCCGAAGCTGCGAAAGCTATCGCGATATTGAAAGACCTGGGTACGCCCTGCCTCATCCATCAGCCCAAATATTCTATGTTTGTACGTGATCCGGAAGAAGGCTTACTGGATGTGCTGGGTAACACCGGTGTGGGCTGTATCCCTTTTTCGCCGTTGGCACAGGGCTTGCTCACCAATAAATACCTGCATGGCATTCCCGAAGATTCAAGGGCCGCCAAATCAACCGGTTTCCTGCAAAAGGACCAGGTAACTCCTGAAAGGATTGCCCAGATAAAACAATTGAATGACCTGGCCCTGAAACGCGGCCAAACACTGGCTCAAATGGCGTTGGCCTGGCTGCTGAAAGATAGCCGGGTAACTTCGGTGCTGATTGGTGCAAGCCGTGCTGAACAATTGGCCGATTCATTAAAGGCGCTGGATAATATCACATTCTCGGCTGATGAGCTTAGCCAGATAGAAAAAATACTGGCCCTCTAATCCCCTGAAGGGGAAACTGACTTGCGCGTGTATATACAGGCTATAAATCAGGTAGGTTAATCAGTTATAAATTAAATTCAAGTTATTAAAAAGTCTTCCCCTTCAGGGGGAGACTTAGAGGGGGCTTATGAGCAATATAAACTGGGGTATCATTGGTTGCGGCGATGTAACCGAATTAAAAAGCGGACCGGCATTTAAAAAAGTAGCCGATAGTAACCTATTGGCTGTAATGCGACGCGACGCTGCCAAGGCGGCCGACTACGCACAGCGCCATCTGGTAAACCAATGGTACAGTGATGCCGAAAAACTGATGGACGAGGCCGGCGTTAATGCTATTTATATAGCCACTCCCCCCTCCTCGCACCTGGAATATGCGCTAAGTGCCTTAAAAAAGGGGCTGAACGTTTATGTCGAAAAACCGGTTACCCGCAATGCAACTGAAGCCCGCGCTATGGCCGAAGCTGTAAAACAAAGTAATGCCAAACTAACCGTTGCCCATTATCGCCGTGCCGTACCCATGTTTCTGGCGGTCAAAGAGCTGATCGATACCCAAAAGATAGGTGATATCCGCACTGTACAGATCAGGATGTGGCAAAGCCGCAAACCAGGGCTAATCGCTACAACCAAGGACAACTGGCGGGTTAACCCCGAGTTATCTGGTGGCGGTTATTTTCATGACCTTGCCCCACACCAGCTCGATCTGATGCTGTATTATTTTGGCGAGCCTGAAAAATACCATGGACTCTCGCTCAATCAATCGGGCGTTACCCCGGCTGATGATCATGTTTGCGGGCAGATCTTATTTAAAAACAAAGTAGTGGTAAACGGGTCCTGGTGCTTTAATGTAGCCGAAAACCTCACCACCGATACCTGCGAGATCATCGGCACTAAGGGCAAGATCACTTTTCCGTTCTTTGGTAATTACATCAGCTGGAAAACTGATACTGAAGATGAAACCGTCACTTTTACCCATCCGCAGCACATTCAGCAACCCATGATCGAAAAGATAGTTACTTACTTCAAAAGCGAAGGCCCCAACCCCTGCAGCATTGAAGAAGCTATTGTGCTAATGGATGTGATGGATGCATTCACCAACAACGGATAAAAAGCGTTGTTGTTTTGGACAATAACGCTTTTCAATTTAAAATTTAACTTTTCTTTTTGGGTACTTTAGCGCCCTCTTTCCGTGCCTCTGATAGTCCGATAGCTACAGCCTGCTTCTTGCTGGTCACTTTTTTGCCGGTTCCGCTTTTAAGTTTGCCCTCTTTCATTTCATGCATGGTTTTTTCCACTTTTTCACCTGCTTTTTCTGAATACTTTGCCATAATTTTAATTTTTAAGTAGAATGATTAACTCATGCAAAATATTTGCCAAAATTTATTCTTTTGAAAGCTAATACCGGTGATATAGAATCAACAACCTGGTAAATTTTAAATCCACAAAAATTAAAATGGTAAATTATTATCTGTAATAATTGCTTAACTTCAAACATCCGCTCGCTGTATGCGTTACCAACTGAAATTATCATATGTCCACCAAAAAGCTGATTGCACCATTTTACGAACGACTTGCATTAACATTAATTGGCTTTTTGGCGCTTGGATATCTGATCATTATAGGTAAGGACCTACTTGACCCCATGATTTTCGGGTTCATTTTCGCGATACTGTTGTTACCTATTTCCAACTTTCTGGAAAAAAAATGCCGGCTGCCGCGCAGTGCTTCATCTTTAATATCCATATTGCTGCTTATTGGTTTTGTTTACGGCATATTGTACCTGGTAGGCTCACAGATATCAAAAGTAGCCAGCGACTGGCCTATGCTTAAAAACCAGGTAACACAATCATTGCATGACTTGCAGGAATGGGTACAATCGGCATTTCATATTAATACCGAAAAACAAATGAACTATGTGCACAGTACAGCAGATAAGCTTATGGCATCGGGTGGCGATGTTTTAGGTACAACTTTCGGAGCTATTTCATCACTGATGCTATTTTATGTGTTCATCCTGATATTTACCTTCTTTATACTGCTTTACAGGCGTTTGCTGCTGCGTTTTATTATCTGGGTTTTCCGGGACGAAAACGAGCACATCGTAATGGATATAGTGGAGAATATTCAATCTATATTAAGGCAATACATCCTGGGCCTTTTGCTGGAAATGGTGATCGTAGCAGCTGTGGCTATCAGCGTTTTCCTGCTTATTGGTATTAAATATGCTGCTTTGCTGGGTATTATCGTTGGCTTATTTAACATTATACCTTACATTGGTATTTTTACGGCGCTGTTGCTCAGCGCCATTATTACCTTTGCAACTGGTAGTATTAAGGATACTTTATTGGTGATGGGCAGCGTAATCGGTATTCATGCGGTTGATGCTAACTTCCTGCTGCCTACCATTGTAGGCTCAAAAGTGCGACTCAACGCGCTGATATCATTTATAGGGATCATTTTAGGGGAAATGATATGGGGCTTGTCGGGTATGTTTTTATCCATACCGGTTATTGCTATTTTCAAGATCATATTTGACCGTATAGAGAGCTTAAAACCATGGGGCTATCTATTAGGAGGCGATTACGAATACAAAAAATCCGCCGCCGCCAAAATGAAAATAGAGTAATATTTATTTAACAAAAAGTTAACGCCTTTTTACGAATACTCTCTTTAAAATTCCGGTCCTTTATTTTAGGTTTGTATTGTATTAATCCCCCTAACTAATGCAAACTACTAATGCCCCTCTACGCCCTGTTTACAAGTGCAAAAAGTGCAATGAAGTACTTGATTTGCGCCGTAAAAGAAGTCCATTCATCAGAACATTTCTCTTTTGGCTACCGCTAAAAAAGTTCTTTTGTACACGCTGCCTCAAAGTACGTTATCTTTTTTAATTATCACTCGGCTTAATGCTGCAGGTTCATTAATTTAGCGGCCTCACAATTGCAATACCTGCAATTGAAAAACTGATTAAACATGCGCTTTAAGCAAGCTTTATTGATACTTACTTATATTTTGCTGCCCTTTGTTATTTTGGCGCAGCCTAAAAGTAAACCGGCTTTTCGGCTGGTGCCATTAGGTGTGTTGGGTGGTATCGATGAAAGTAATTTATCAGCTTATATGTTAGCTGCAACCGGCACCGATCAATATATCTGCCTGGATGCTGGAACCTTGCATGCTGGCATTCAAAGAGCAGTGGTAAACAAGACATTCAGGGTTTCTGGTGAGCAGGTATTGAGACAATACATCAAAGGGTATTTTATATCACACGCCCATCTTGATCATATAGCAGGGCTTATTATTAATTCGCCCGAAGATAGCAGCAAAAATATTTATGGCCTTCAAAGTACTATTGAGACCATCAAAACCCACTACTTTACCTGGGCCAACTGGGCAAACTTTGCCGACCAGGGCGAAACACCCGCTTTAAAGAAATACCATTACCGGGTACTTGATCCCGGCACCGAAACTGATATAGAAAACACCAAGCTTAAAGTGCAGGCATTCCCGCTAAGTCATTCCAACCTTATCAGTACCGCTTTTCTGGTGCAAAGTAATGACAACTATATTTTATACCTGGGCGATACCGGATCGGATACCATTGAAAAAAGCAGCAACCTGCAAAACCTGTGGCAAGCTGTTGCACCGCTCATCAAAAACAAAAAATTAAAAGCTATCCTCATCGAGGTATCCTTCCCGAATGAGCAACCAGATAAAACACTTTTTGGCCATTTAACGCCTCATTGGTTCATGGCCGAAATGGATAAATTGGCCACGCTTACAAGCCCGGCTGAATTAAAAGGGTTAAACATTGTTGTTACACACCTTAAACCACCAACCAACAGCATCACCCGGATTAAGGCCCAGTTGAAAGCTGCCAATCAACTACAACTAAACCTGATATACCCGGTACAAGGCAAGGCTCTTAATTTTTAGATAGTATTTGGTCAACGCCAAAAATTACCTAAATTTCCATCAACCAAAACTAAACCGCCTATCTATGAACATCATTAAAAAATGCCTGCTGATCTGCTGCGTTTTATGGGCCAATGCCTTATTTGCACAACCACAGGGCAAAGTACTGGAGGAAGAAACCGTTAAAAGCAGTATTTTAAAACGTAATGTAAAGTACACTGTTTACCTGCCTGCCGATTATGAAACAGCCAACCGCAGCTACCCTGTTGTGTACTTGTTGCATGGTTATACTGATGATAATACCGGTTGGCTGCAGTTTGGCGAAATAAACCGCTATGCTAATAAAGCCATTGCCGAAGGCACTATACCTCCTATGGTTATCGTGATGCCTAATGCCGATTCAAGCTGGTACATTAACTCTTATGACGGTAAAGAAAAATATGAGGATTTTTTTATCAAAGAATTTATGCCCCAAATTGAAAAGATTTACCGCATTAAAGCCGATAAAAAATATCGTGGTGTAGCTGGTCTTTCTATGGGTGGGTACGGCACGCTTATTTACACTATTAAATATCCGCAATTGTTTGCAGCAGGAGCCGCATTGAGCGCGGCAGTATTTCCGGACGATCAGATGGTGGGTATGCCCGACGAAAACTGGGATAGGGTATTTGCCCAGCTGTATGGTCGCGGACTGAAGGGTAAAGACCGCTTGAACAAGGCCTGGCAGGCCAATTCTGTATTGAGCATGGTACAGGACAAAACCACAGAACAATTGAGCGGTGTACGCTATTGGATTGATTGCGGTGATGACGATTTTTTAACCAAAGGTAACTGTTTACTGCATATCGCGTTGATGGAGAAAAAAGTGCCGCATGAGTTTCGTGTTCGTGATGGCGCCCATACCTGGACCTACTGGCGTACGGGCATTACGGAAGCGCTGGCATTTATAGGCGACAGTTTCAGGCAGAAATAGGGCTTTTGATGTGCAGATGTGCAAATTACAGATATGCAGATGATGGAGCCCATATACCGAATGAGAAAATGTCTTGATAACTGATACTCGCTACTTTATACTAAACCGATACTAAAAATTTATGAAAATATACTTTAAGCTCTCCCTGCTTTTACTACTTTTAAGCTCTGGCAATGTATTTGCCCAGCATTTAGGTAAAGTGATAGACGAGCAAAACATCAAAAGCGATATTTTAAAACATAATGTAAAATACGCTATTTATCTGCCTCCAGATTATGAAACATCAAACCGAACATACCCGGTGGTGTATCTGCTGCATGGTTATGGCGACGATCAAACCGGTTGGCTGCAATTTGGGGAGATAAACCATTATGCCGATAAAGCCATTGCCGAGGGCAAGATCCCGCCCATGATCATTGTGATGCCCGATGCCCAGACTACTTATTACATCAATTCCTACGACGGGAAACAGAACTACGAGGATTTTTTTTTTAAGGAATTTATCCCCGGTATTGAAAGGGAGTACCACATCAAAGCCGAAAAAAATTATAGGGGTATAGCCGGGTTATCTATGGGTGGCTTTGGCACATTGGTGTATAGCATCAAACATGCTGAAATGTTTTCGGCGGCAGCGGCACTTAGTGCGGCGGTTCGCAGCGATGAAGACCTGATGGCTATTCCTGATGCCCGCTGGGCCGAAGTATACAGCAAAGTGATCGGTCCAGACCTTAAAGGCAAGGAACGTTTAAATGCTACCTGGCAAAACTACTCCGTACTCGGCCTGGTACAAAACAAAACTACCGAAGAATTGAATACGGTTCGCTATTGGATAGATTGCGGTGATGACGATCCCTTAAGCAAGGGCAACTCCCTGCTGCACATCGCCTTAATGGAAAAGAAAGTTCCGCATGAATTCAGGATACGAGATGGCGGCCACAACTGGACCTACTGGCGTACCGGCATCACAGACGCGCTGGAATTTATTGGCGATAGTTTCAGACAGAAATAAGCCCCCAGCCCCCTGAAGGGGAAGTGATTTCGGAATTCGGATGTTCGATTTCGGATTTATTTAATTCATTAGCCCAGGAATTCATATCTCACAAGTCATTTGCATATCTGCACATTTGAAATTTGCACATCTTGCCCCCTTCAGGGGGTTGGGGTGCTTAAAATATCCTCACAATTCTTTTTCAGTTGGGCAAGTCGGGCAGGTAAAGTATCTATACCGTGCTGATCCTTTATATTGCGGTAAAGCAGCTTAATCAGGCTGAGTGTTTGATCATCCGGATCGCAAGCCTGGGCTTTTTCCAGATGTGGTAAAGCTTTTTTTATTTTGCCGATATAGGCTGCATCCACAATTATGTCCTTCGCCAGTTTGCCCGAAATATCCTTGATATACAGATATCCTAATGCACGGTGTGCCACATAATAATTGGGTTGCGCGGTTATTACCCTATTATAATACGTAATGGCATTCATACTTTGATGATCGCCTTCGTAAACCTGGGCCATAAAATTATAGAAACTTGTACGGATACCGGGTTTTAGTTTGGCAGTATCAGGCAGTATCTGCTCGCCAAGGGTCATGGCTTTTTCCATGTTAGCATTCAGAAATGCTTCGTTAAAATCAACGTAGCGATCATATACCTCATCGGCGGTTTGCGCGTTAGCCATTTTTCCGGCTATTACTATGATGACAATGAAGAGTGTTTTTTTCAGCATGATGATAAGATTGGCTAAATGTACTTAGCCAATCTTATAAACGCAATAAGGCATGCTTTAATTATGTTGAGAATTCTTCCACCTCCGGTACTGCTGCACCATGCAGTGTCCGCAGGGACGGTAGCCTAAACTGATGGCCTCCACCTCCGAGCTAAAGAAAACACGGTTCTCTGGTTTCATTCGTTTGCCTGATTGGCAACTCATCGTACCATAAATTTTAAGCCGGGTGTTACCACCAAGCCTGATCTGTTTTGTATCGAGCAGTTGTTTTAGTCTCCTGCCGCGAGTAAACGCCATATCACCCAATTCAAGATGTTTGATCATTTGGCGTCATGAAAAATGATACCCATGCTGCGGCGTTTACCGGCAGTTATTTCACCCACACCATGTTTCATATTTACCCGGTGATAACCCGTGCTGCCTTTTGCCGGGCGGTAGCTGGTAGTAAATAACAGCATATCGCCTTTAGCGGGTTTAAGCACCATAGCGCGCGATTGCGCTCTTGGCTTTTGCTCCATCAATATAAACTCGCCACCTTCATAATCCCGACCAGGTTCATCCAGTATAAAAACCAATTGCATCGGAAAAAACACTTCACCGTACAGGTCCTGGTGCATGGCATTGTAGCCACCTTGTGTATATTGTAATATCAATGGAGTTGGTCTCAACTGTTCGTGCTCATGGCAACGATGCAGCAGTTCTTCCAAAGTATCAGGGAAACGTTGCTCCTTATTCAAATACTGCATCCAGCCATTGGCAATGGGTGCCAGTTTGGGATAAACACTCTCCCGTAATTGTTGAACAAGCATGGGCAAGGGGTATTTGAAATACTTATACTCTCCCAGCCCGTACTGATGATGCTCCATCACAATGGTTTTACGGTACAGTTGCTCATCGGCATATTGGGAGCTGAGGGCATCGCATTCATCTGCTGTTAATACATTTTTCACCAGCGCATACCCTTTATTATCCATCGCATTTGAAATTCCGGCCCAATTCAGACCTGCAATTCTTTCTTTAATACCCATATCTGTATTATTAAGCCTCGTTGTTAACTAAAGCGGCCTCCCAGCCAATAATAGCCGATTTGCGGGTTGGCCCCCAATGATAACCACCAGATTCGCCGGTTGATTTGATAACCCGGTGACAAGGGATCAGGAAAGCAACCGGGTTGGCTCCTATCGCGCTGCCTACGGCCCTGCTGGCATTGGGCTGATGGATCTGCTTAGAGATATCCGAATAAGTGCTCAGATCGCCCATAGGAATTTTCAACAGTGTTTCCCATACTTTAAGCTGAAAACTGGTACCTTTTAAATGCAGCTTTATCTTGGATAACTCCGACCAGTCCTTTTTAAAGATGTGCAGGGCGTCCTGCTGGGCAACATCCACTACTTGCGTATAGGAAGCATTAGGGAATTGTTCCAGAAGCTTATTAAACGCATCTTCCCGGTCATCGGCAAAAGCCATATAACAAATGCCTTTGGGAGTTGATGCTACAACGATGTTGCCAAAAGGGCTTTCGGCAAAACTATAGTTGATCTCGAGCTCTTTACCGCCGTTTTTGTACTCAGCCGGGGTCATGCCCTCTATATTGATAAACAGATCGTGCAGCCGGCCGGTGCCTGACAGGCCGGTTTCAAAAGCAGTATCAAACAAGGTAGCCTGTTTATCTTTCAACAGATTTTTGGCATAATCAAGGCTCAGGTATTGCAAAAATTTCTTGGGACTGATTCCAGCCCAGTCGGTAAATAAACGCTGAAAATGGAAAGAACTTAAATGCACCTTTTCGGCCACATCATCCAGGTTGGGTTGACTTTTAAAGTTCAGCTTTATATAGTTGATCGCCTCGGCGATACGGTCGTAATTGATTTTTTCTTGTGTGTTCATCGTCTTGTTTATTAATTATTGATAAACAAATTTACCCCGGTATCAGCTCATGTAAAACCCGAAACTTGCGCTGTTTGCCTGCTCACAAAGGTATAGCCCCATAGCGTAAAAATCATACGCGTATCGACTCACCCCGACATCGCTACGCTTGTCACCCCTCTCTCCGCTTCGCGCATAGAGGGGATTTCTTTCTTTTTCTTTACCCTCTTTGCGGCAAAGCCGCAGAGAGGGTCGTCCAGCGAAGCGAAGACTGGGTGAGTCGGCTATGCGACCTGCTTTAACCTCATAGCCACCTTTTTATAGATTATTAACCGCTTACAAAGCCTTATACATTTTTACAATAGGCAGCACTTCACCATCGGGCATGGGTTGCTCAATATGCTCCAGCGGACGATAGCCCATGACCTCATAAAGCGGTACGCCAGGCAAAGTAGCACCAAGCTGAAAACTGGTAAAACCATTCGCTTTAGCTGCGTTTTCACATACCTGCATGATATGTTTACCAATACCTTTCCGGGCCCAATCAGGGTGTACAAAAAAGGCCCGGATACGTGCAGCATCTCTCGCGGGATCAAGCAGTGGGTCTTCTACCTCTTTATGCTGATCGCCGCCGTATAGCGTATTCCGTTTGCTCCAGCCGCCACAGCCCACTATGATATCACCAACCTGGGCTACATAATAAGTACCATCGATAATGAGTTGTGTATCGATACCAAAAATATATTTAATCGCGCTTTCTATCTGGCTTGAGGTATTATAAGCGGTACTTAACCCGCGTACAGATGCACCTATTAATTGCTGTAAAAAAGGTATATCCTCAAAAGTAGCGAGGCGGGTAGTAATAGTCATTGGTGTTTCTTTTGATCAAATATCATTAAATTCCTGATAACTGTTTGGCCCGGATGCAATTCACATTGTGGCAGAGCCGACTCACCCTGGCAACGCTACGCTTGTCACCCCTCTCTCCGCCTGCGGCGCATAGAGGGGATTTCTTTCTTTTTCTTTACCCTCTTTGTGGCAAAGCCGCAGAGAGGGTGGTCCAGCGAAGCGTAGACCGGGTGAGTCTTTTCATGGACTATAGGATGAGGCTAAACATTCCCAAATTCCTGGCTTTGGCTTGTTGCATGCCTTTTGGTTACCAGCAAGCCGAGGCTCAATATAATACTGGTGCCCAATACCACCACAAATAATAAACTGGCACCCACCTGGGGGATACGCAGATTAGCGGGCAGGTTATAGTATAGCAGTACATTGATAAGTCCGCGGGGTACGATAAAAAGCTCGGGCATCAGGTCGGTTTTAGATACCAGTTTAATATATAAGAAACGCACTACGTAAATAGAAATCAAAATAGCCCCGGCGCTCAGTAAAATCGGCACATCGTTCAGCTCGCGGATATTCATGGTATAGCCAAAAACAATAAAAAAGAAGGTACGCATCAGAAAAGCGCTCTCGGCCGAAAGCTGGTGCAGTTGCTTGATGTCATGCTTAAAGGCTGGGTAGATAAACGTTTTCCTGAACCAGGAAAAATTGATCTGGCTGGCATTGTTCAGGAACAAACCTAAAGCCAATACAATAATGAGCGCTGACAAATGGTACGACTGGCCGATAGAATAAACCAGGATCAATAATGATATGATCAGGAACGATTTAATATGATGTTTTAAACGCCCGATAACATATAACAGGGCAAGGCACGATAAAATAGCCACCAGAATAATACCCGTAAGTTCGCCGCCCAGCTTAGCAAATGAACCAATATCTATCTTCGGATTTCTGACGATAAAATTAAACAGCACCACGGTGAGGATATCTGAGAACGAGGATTCATAAATGATAAATTCCTTTTTACTTTTAATGAGATTAGCCGCGGATGGTATAGCAATAGATGAGCTTACTACACAATAAGGAATGGCATTTACAAAGCACTTATAAATACTCTCGCCGGTAAGGTAATAGATAATACCGGTGATGGCCACTGTGCTTAACAGCAATATACCTAATGCCGAAAAGAATGCCTTTTTGATCACCGCGTTTTTATCGCTGTTGTATCGCAGCTCCAATGCCCCTTCAAATACGATTAGTATCAAACCCAATGTACCCAGCGTGGGCAGGATGAGTGAGAAATTGAGCATCGGAATATTAAAATACTCCACGATCTGCTTTAGGCCAATACCCAATAACAGTAATAAAATAACGGAAGGGATCTTTGTTTTACCGGCCAGCAGATCAAACAGGTAGGAGAATATGACAAGTCCGCTGAGGATAATGAGGGTTGTGTATGTAGTCAAATTAGGGTTGATTTAATATCCGTTCGTAAATGAGCCTTAACACACGAAATTTAGGTATTGTTTTGGAGATGATGGGGTTTAGGGATCAATCAAACTGATTTATTACTTGTTGATGTCATTGCAAATCTTTCCAAAACAAAAAAGAGCCACTCTTTCAGGCGGCTCTTCTCAACACTATTTATTCGAATTAAAGTTGGATCTTCCATTATATCTCCGGTTACAGAGATCTTGCGAAGAAGATATGATTTTTTATAATGAAGCTACATCAATCATTGATCAAACGATTCTCCCGGGACGATTTGATGTGAAAATTTATACTTGATCAGTAACGTATTTAAAAAGTATCTGAATGACTTGCTCATGCCACTTAGCATATAATAAGCATCTTTGCCTTTACCAATTTTTCCTTGCTTCTGAGCCGCTATATCGATGCTGGAATCTAATGCGTTGCAATCAAGACATACGGATACATGAGCAACTATTTTAGTTTTATGGTAATAAACAATGCCTAAGTGTGGATCGAAACAAGCCGCGGATCCGCTACCATATGAGCTTTTGTTATTCAGACTTTTACTTAATTTATTTATTTCCATTGTATTAAGCGTAACTTGTTTGGTCACGGTTTTAGCAAGCCGGCCTTGCTCGTCGATAATATGAATGTAATAGTCTTTGCTGCCTGAATAGTCATATATGATCACCTTGTCATATTTCAATGAACTGAAAGTTTTGGTCGGCTGCGTAAAAGCTGCAAAAAACAAGAAAGAGAAGATAAGTGTTAGTGCTATACGCCCTATGAGAATATTTGTCATATCTTTTTAAATTTAATAAAAACTACATCTAAAAAAAGAGCCACCCTTTCAGGCGGCTCTTCTCAACACTATTTATTCGAATTAAAGGTTTTTGTCGTTTTTGATCACTATATATGTATTATTCAGCGATTGTCTGTGCAGTTCGCGCTGGATGCGTGGACTGGTATCAACCAAATGATTGAGGTGCGGCGCGATCACCAGTGAAACGATCGACATCAGTTTAATAAGGATGTTCATGGATGGGCCCGAAGTATCTTTAAATGGATCGCCTACGGTATCACCGGTAACAGATGCTTTGTGCGGTTCTGATTTTTTATAGTGGATCTCGCCGTTGATCTCCACACCTTTCTCAAATGATTTTTTGGCATTATCCCAGGCGCCACCAGCGTTGCTCTGGAAAATCCCCATCAGCACGCCTGATACAGTTACCCCGGCCAGTAAGCCACCTAAAACTTCGGGGCCAAAGGCAAAGCCAATAATGATTGGGGTGATGAGAGCGATCAACCCTGGGGCAACCATCTCGCGGATGGAGGCTTTGGTTGATATAGCCACGCATTTTTCATACTCGGGTTTGGCTTTGTACTCCATAATGCCAGGGATCTCGCGAAACTGGCGCCTTACTTCTTCCACCATAGCCATAGCAGCACGACCAACAGCCGAGATACATAAAGCCGAGAAGATAAAAGGGATCATCCCGCCTACAAACAAACCAGCTAAAACGTCGGCCTTGTAAATATCAATATGTTCAATACCGGCCACACCTACAAAGGCCGCGAACAGAGCCAGTGAGGTTAATGCCGCCGAAGCGATAGCGAAACCTTTACCGGTTGCAGCGGTAGTGTTACCTACAGCATCCAGGTTATCTGTACGGTGGCGTACTTCTTCGGGCAGACGGCTCATTTCGGCAATACCACCGGCGTTATCGGCAATAGGGCCAAATGCGTCGATAGCCAATTGCATAGCTGTAGTAGCCATCATACCGGCTGCAGCGATAGCTACACCATACAAACCCGCGAAATGGTATGAACCATAAATCCCCGATGCCAGCACCAGGATAGGTAATACGGTTGATTCCATACCCACAGCCAAACCGCCAATAATATTGGTAGCATGACCGGTTGACGACTGGCGGATAATGCTCAGCACCGGGCGTTTACCCATGGCGGTATAATATTCGGTGATAATGGACATCAAAGTGCCAACGATCAGTCCGACAACTATCGACATAAAAACCCCATTTTTGGTAAATATCAGCGATCCTGCTTTAATACCTCCATTCACTTCATCACGAGACATGTGAAATTCTCCCGCAGGTAACATCCACTGTACTACAAAATAAGTAGCTATGGCAGTTAAAATAATAGATGCCCAGTTACCCATATTCAAGGCCTTCTGCACGCTGTCTGTTTCATTCTTTATTTTTACAAAGGATGCGCCAATAATAGAGAATATCAGGCCCAAACCGGCTATTACCATAGGTAACAATACCGGGGCAATGCCACCAAAAGCATCATGCGATACAATTTCCCTTCCCAGCACCATAGTAGCCAGCATAGTAGCCACGTATGATCCGAATAAATCGGCCCCCATACCGGCTACGTCGCCCACGTTATCACCTACGTTATCGGCAATGGTAGCAGGGTTACGTACGTCATCCTCCGGGATACCTGCTTCTACTTTACCCACAAGATCGGCGCCTACGTCGGCGGCTTTGGTATAAATACCGCCGCCAACACGGGCAAACAGCGCGATAGATTCGGCACCTAAGGAAAACCCAGCCAAAACATCAAGCGCTTTGGCCATATCTTCGCCATTTACAGTACTGCCAGTTACGTTTTTAACATATATGGTATAAAAAACAATAAACAATGATCCTAAACCTATAATGGCCAAACCGGCAACGCCCAAGCCCATTACCGTACCACCGGTAAATGAAACTTTTAATGCTTTGGCCAAACTGCTGCGCGCGGCCTGTGTGGTACGCACGTTGGCCTTGGTGGCTATCCGCATCCCCAGGAAACCGGCGAATGCCGATAAAAACGCGCCAATTAAAAACGATATGGCAATAACCGGACTTGAGGTGGCCACCGTGGTGCCCGACCAGGCCAGTAATACACCCGCAACTATTACAAAGTAGCTGAGTATCTTCCACTCTGCACGTAAAAAAGCCATTGCACCATCGGCAATGTAACCGGCCAGCTGGGCCATGTCGCCGTCGCCGGCGTCTTGTTTGGTAACCCAGGCGGCTTTAACCGCCATAGCGAGAATGCCTATAAGGCCTATCACCGGAATTAAATAGATCAAGTAGTTGTTCAAAAAATCCATATTCAAAATTTGGTTTAGTAATATAAATGGTAGTGAGGAGCAAGGATTTTGAGAACAAGGAGCAAGGATAGTTTCAAAACGGACATTTTGTGGTCTATCTAAATCTTGAAATTCGATATCCGTCTTCCGTTACAAAAATCTTTGCTCCAAAAATCCTTAATCCTTAGTCTCTATTACTATTAATTGGTGGATGCAAAATAGTAATTTTATTTTCTTTACCAAGAGCCTGCTTATTATAAAGTTTTTTAAATAGTTTAGGACCTTAAACCCCTTTGAATAACAGATGACAAAAAAAACTGATCAACCAAAAATGAAACATGAACTGAGTCTGCTTGACGGCACCATGCTGGTAGCGGGCTCAATGATAGGTTCGGGTATTTTCATTGTAAGCGCCGATATTATCCGCAATGTAGGCTCAGCCGGCTGGCTCATCGCCATTTGGTTACTCACCGGTTTCATGACCCTCACTGCTGCATTAAGCTACGGCGAGCTGAGCGGTATGTTCCCAAAAGCAGGCGGTCAGTATGTTTATCTGAAAGAAGCCTATAACAAATTCATTGCTTTTTTATACGGCTGGAGCTTTTTTGCGGTGATACAAACCGGAACCATAGCCGCGGTGGGTGTGGCATTCAGCAAGTTCGCGGCTTATATATACCATCCTTTTAGTGAGGAGAATATTTTGTGTGATCTGGGTTTTGTAAAAATCAGCGCCGCGCAGGTGGTATCTATTATACTCATTATATTTTTAACTTTTATTAATAGCCGGGGCGTAAAAGGTGGTAAGCTGATCCAGAATACTTTTACCTTAACTAAACTGTTAAGCCTTTTTGGATTAATTGGTTTTGGTTTTTTAGCGCTGCGAGGCGATATCTGGCAGGCCAACTGGAGCAATGCCTGGGATATTCATAACCTGAGCAAGACGGGCAATATAACTGCTTTAACTATAGGCGGCGCCCTGGGTGCTATCGCGGCGGCCATGGTAGGTTCAATTTTCAGCAGCGATGCCTGGAATAGCGTAACTTTTATTGCCGGCGAAATGAAGAACCCCAAGCGCGATGTAGCGCTGAGCCTGGGTTTAGGCACTTTAATAGTGACCATTATTTACGTATCGGCCAACTTTGTTTATACGGGTGTGCTGTCATTACATGACATTGCATCGGCTGATAAAGACCGGGTAGCCGTGGCCGCCTCTCATGTAATATTCGGTAATATTGGTACCTATATCATCGCTGTAATGATCATGATATCAACTTTTGGCTGCAATAACGGGTTGATACTATCAGGCGCCAGGGTATATTATTCTATGGCCAAAGATGGTCTTTTCTTTAAACGTACGGGTGATTTGAATAAATTCGGAGTTCCGCAGTTCGGTTTGTGGTTACAATGCCTGGTAGCTTCCATACTATGCCTAAGCGGTCGTTATGGCGATCTGCTGGATATGATATCATTTGTGGTGGTGATATTTTATGTGCTTACCATTTTTGGTATTTTTATTTTGCGGGCTAAACATCCTAACGCCGACCGACCTTACAAAGCTTTTGGTTATCCAATTTTACCAGCCATTTATATTTTAATGGGCCTGGCATTTTGTACATTGTTAATTATATATAAGCCACAATTTACCTGGCCAGGCTTAATCATAGTATTGATAGGTATCCCTATATATTTCATATCGCAGCGGAACGTTAAACATAATGATGAAACGGTTACTGATAGTTAGTTTATTTTTGATAAGCGGGCAGCTTTATGCCCAGGATCTTCAGCAGAAATTATCGAATGCCTTTGGCAGGTTGCAGGCAGACAGCCAGTGCAGCTATGCATCGGTTTCTTTAACCGTATTGGACGCCAAAACCGGCGAACAGGTATTTGCCGCTAACCCTAATATGGGGCTGGCTACTGCATCTACCCTCAAAACCATTACCAGTATAACTGCTTTTAATATTTTAGGGGCCGATTTTAAATACCAGACCCAATTGGGCTATGCCGGTGAAATTACCGCTGATGGTACACTGAACGGTGATGTAATCATTAAAGGTGCCGGCGACCCTACCCTGGGCAGTTGGCGGTACGAACAAACCAAAGAGGCCCACGTACTGGCCCTGATGACCGATGCCTTACAAAAGGCAGGTATTAAAAAAATAAACGGTCGTGTTATTGGCGATGATAGTATTTTCGGTACGCAATCTATCCCCGAAGGATGGATCTGGCAGGATGTGGGTAATTATTACGGCGCGGGGACTTCGGGCCTGTGCTGGCGCGAGAACCAGTTTGATATAAAACTGCGTACCGGCGCAGTCGGTAACCCGGTTGGCGTATCCCGTACGGCTCCCACCATCCCATACCTTACTTTTAAAAGCGAGTTGGTAAACGGCGAAGCAGGCTCCGGCGATAATGCTTATGCTTTTCTGCCTATTGGCAGTTCGGTAATGTACCTGCGGGGTAGTTATGCGATAGATAAAGATAAAAAAAGCATATCTGCCGCCCTCCCGGATGCCGCTTATGATGCTGCCCTGCGCTTATCGGATACACTTAAAAAATTAGGCGTTTTGGTAACAGGCGGACCGGAATCAGCCGCTACTTTAGCTGCTAAAGATTTGAAGTTGCCGCTCATCAGTAAAAATTTAACGACTATACTATCGCCGCCTTTGAGCCGCATTATTTACTGGCTTAACCAAAAAAGCATCAATCTGTATGCCGAGCAATTGCTCAAAACCATTGCCTGGAAACAGGGGCGCAAACCCACCTCGACCAACGGTGTAGAGGAAGTTCAGAAATTTTGGAAAGCGCGCGGTATCGACCCGAATAGCATCAACACATATGATGGCAGCGGACTTTCGCCTGGTGACAGGGTAACTACCTTAACGCTGGCCAAAATACTGCAATCGGCCAAAAAAGAAAGCTGGTTTGCCGATCTGTACGAGAGCCTACCGGTTTATAACGACATGAAAATGAAAAGCGGCAGCATCAACAGTGTATTATGCTATGCAGGTTATCAAACACATAACGGCCGTGAGCTATGCTTCTCCATCATGGTGAACAACTTCAGCGGATCAAGTCGCGGCATCAAGGAAAAAATGTTCAGAGTGCTGGATGTGCTGAAGTAGGCCCCCCAACCCCCTGAAGGGGGGAGTTTTTTGATTTGCTGATTTGGTAATGTTTTTTTATAAAACGTTGTAAGTTTATATATCAATTATAAACCATGAAAAAACTAAGCATAATTGCCATTCTGATAATGTGCGCCTTCTTCGCCTGCAAGCCAAAAACCAACCCTGCCGACGAAGTTAAAAGCATCCAATTTAAATTTACCGAGTTGGGGCGCGAAACACAGTTCAGAATAACCTGCGATAAGTTTGATTATTATTTCCCTGAGGGTAAGGTTAAAAACTTTACACAAAAAGCTTCAGTGGATAGTGTGATGCAGTTATTGACCGATATGAAAAGGGCGGATGATGGTTTCCAGCCTGATGTGCGTGGGAAGATTTACCTCACACATCCTAATAACACGGTGGACACCTTATGTGTAGGTGTTAAAGTGCTTACCTATAAAAGTGCCACTTACGAAACGCCGCAAGCTTTGCTGGCCTTGATACAGAAGTAATAACTACTTTGTCATGCTGAGCGTAGCGAAGCATCTGTTGTTCAGTAGACATATTGTCAAATAGATCCTTCGCTCCGCTCAGGATGACAAACAAAAAATTATGTCATTGCGAGCATAGCGTGGACAACCGACCGCAGGGAGCTCATTAATACCTTAGAAAACAATTAGCAACATTAATAATCTCCTCGCGTTCTCATTGATTAGAATAGCTACGAGATTGCTTCGTCGTTCCTCCTCGCAATGACATGTATGAGAAATTTTTAAGCGTAAGTAACGTTTAAAGTAATAGGCACACTCAGTGCTTTTGAAATAATGCAATTGGCTTTGGCGCCTTCGGCAATTTGTTTGAAGGTTGCTTCGTCAACACCGTCAATAACAGAGCCCTTTAGTTCCAGGTGAATGTTCGTAACTGCCAGGCCAACCATGTCCAGATCTAATATGGCGTCGGTGGTCAGGTCATTAGGTGTAAAACCGGCCTGGGTTAAAGCGGCGCCAACGGCCATGGTAAAGCAACCTGCATGAGCAGCGGCAAGCAATTCTTCGGGGTTGGTACCAATGCCATCGGCAAAGCGCGTTTTAAATGAATATTGTGTTTTGTTTAATACAGTGCTCTGGGTAGTGATCTCTCCCTGACCTGCTTGTAATGTGCCGTTCCAATGGGCGTTTGCTGTACGTTTCATAGTTGTTGTTTTAGTTTTGTGATGTATTATTTAGTTCATTGTTCATAGATCATTGTTCATAGTAGTTTTTGGTTCATACACCTGATCGTATTTTCCCAACCATGATCTATGAACCATTCGCTATGAACTATTGCCATTTGGCACGTTCATATTGAACGGGCCATTTTACTTCATGCCCCAATTCGTGCGCGGCACGTAACGGAAAATGCGGATCGCGCAGCATTTCCCGGGCCAGGAATATCAGGTCGGCCTCGCCTTCCTGTATAATCTCATCGGCCTGGTAGGCGGTTGTTATCAGGCCTACCGCTCCTGTAAGTATACCACTTTCCTTTTTAATTTTCTCTGCAAACTCAACTTGATAACCTGGTTTTAACGGTATCTTAGCATTGACTACATTTCCACCGCTTGAGCAGTCGATCAGATCAACACCTTTATCCTTCAATAGTTTGGCCAGCGCGACGGAATCCTCAGCAGACCAGCCACCTTCGGTCCATTCGGTTGTGGATAAACGTACAAACAAAGGGCTCTCTTTGGGCCACACCTCTTTAACGGCTTCCAATACCTCAATCAGCAAGCGAATACGGTTTTCAAATGTACCGCCATATTCGTCAGTACGTTTATTACTTATAGGCGAAAGAAACTGGTGCAGCAGATAGCCATGCGCGCCGTGCAACTCTATCACTTTAAAGCCAGCGGCTATGGCCCTTTTGGCAGCCGCTTTAAAATCGGATTTTACTTTTTCAATACCGGTTTTATCCAGTTCAAGAGGTGCTTCTTCATCAGCCTTAAACGGAATGGCGCTCGGTGCTACCGCTTTCCAGCCATTGGGTTGGTTTGATGGTATTTGCTGGCCACCGTTCCAGGGTTCCAGATGACTGGCTTTGCGCCCGGCGTGGGCAAGCTGCACCCCAGCAACCGCACCATGCGCATGTATAAAATCGGTGATATGTTTAAGTTTTTCGATATGCTCATCACGATAAATACCCAGATCGGCAAAGGTAATGCGGCCCTCGGCTGATACCGCGCAGGCTTCGGTAATGATCAATCCTGCGCCACCAACGGCCCGGCTGCCCAGGTGAATGAGGTGCCAGTCGTTAGCAAAACCATCTTCACTGGAGTACTCACACATAGGCGATACCACGATACGGTTCTTTAATTCGATGTTTTTTATTTTTAAGGGCGAAAATAAATGAGCCATTTTTATTTTTTTCGGTAAATATGGTAACTAACAGCCGTAAAGCCCTCACTGTTTTGTAAAATACATGATGGGGAAGCAGAAAGCTTAAAGCCGAAGGCTCAAAGCCAAAAACATCTGTGATCGTAACAAAAAAAGCTTTCCGCTTTAAGCCTTCGGCTTTCAGCTTTCTCAGTGTATCCTGCCGCGTTCTTCTTCGTTGCCGGTATCGCGTTTTTCTGTGTTGGTTTCTTTACCAAAGCGATAGCTCAGGGCTAATTGTACAAAGCGGTTGAGTTGGAAATTGGTGAATTTATTCCTGATACCGTTAACCGTGGTTGTTACCGCCGGGGCGCTGCTCCGGAAAGCATCGTTAAGGTTGAGGGTGATGTTTAGTTTCTTTTTCATGGCCAATGCCGTAAAGCCTACATCAAGCTTATAATAGGCATCCGAACGACCAATATGATCAACCTCGGGGAACTGGTACCAGAAATTCACCGCCGCTGCAAAGGTTTTGCCGGCATTAAAATAAGCCGTATTGTTAGTGGCCAGGTTAGCTCCATAGCCATTGATGCTTTTGATATAAGGTAAGCTGGAGCGCGCGCTGGTATGGTAAAAAGTAGCCTGGTTATTATTATCCAACCAGGAAAACAGGTGCAGCGACAAATTCTCGGAGATCCCTACCCGGTAAGTTTTTATAAAATTAAGCGGGATGGTGCGTACCAGGTTGGTATCCGCATTGACTATGGTTACATTATTAAACCCATTATCAGTGATATTCAGGAACAAGCCCGAGGTAAGGATATTTTTGTACGTATGCGATAATTCGAGGTTGCTGTTATATTCCGGCTGTAAAAAGGGATTACCCTCGCCATAGCTGTAAGCCGTAAACAGAGACTTGAACGGGTTGAGGTTCCAAAAGGTTGGCCGATTTATCCTGCGGCCAAAACTTAGTGAGAAACTATTTGTGGTATCAGCCTGGTACGATATCAGCACTGAAGGAAACAATTGCAGATATTTATTGGTGTTTACCTGTTTGAGTGTGTAGGACGTGCCCTTGGTCTCGGTGTACTCGGCACGCAAACCTGCCTGGTATTTCCATTTGTCCTTTTCCTTATTCAGGTTGAGGTATAATGATTGTGTGTTTTCTATATACCGGAACTCATTACTTAGGTTAGTGTTATAAGTAAGTTTATCATTAGGGCCTTTATCATAGTAATAGGCATTACTATAGTTATTAATAAAGCTGAGTTTACCACCAAAAGCAAACCTGGCGAATTTGGTGGGTATTTCGGCATCAGCTTTAAAGGTATATAAATTGATGAGTTGCTTGTTGGTATCAAAATACTGGGTGTTACTGGCTGGGATCACCTGTCCATTGGGCAGATAGCTGTTACTTTCAAAGTCCGACCGGTCATTACGGTTATAATTAAAATAGTCGGCGTTAAGAATTAACTTTTTACCGGTAGTATCAAAGTTGATCACCGCATGCGCGTTACCCGAATTACTGATAGCAATAGGATGATAAGTAGCAAAGGTTCTCAGGGTAGAATCCAGACCGCCGCCGCTATTATAGATTGGATTATTCACATGGTCAGATCCATCGTAAATACTTTTACCGCCCAGGTAAGAGATGCCGATGCTTGTTTTCGGGCTTATTTTATAATCAACCCCGACAATAATATTAAAATTGTGCCCTCTGTAATTGCCCGTATCTGTTTGCAGCCAGCTTTGTTTGGGATAAAACACATCGGTTGCAAAGCCTTCCAGTTCATGATCATGATCCATGCTGATGTTGGTATAGGCCGACCATTTATCTGTATTATAATTCAGGTTGGCGCTACCGGCGGCCAGCCAGTAATTGCTGGTGCCAAAAACGTTGGCCGGGCTATGCAGTGATTGTTTGTCGCTTAGCTGTACATTGCCCGATAAACCTTGTTTGCTGCTGCGTTTGGTGGTTATATTAATGAGCCCGGCATTACCATCAGCATCATAATTGGCCGATGGGTTTTTGATCACTTCTATTTTAGAGATCTGGTTGGCTGATATCGATTTTAAATACCTGGCCAGATCAGTGCCGGCCAATTGTACAATACGATCGTTCACCATTACTTTTACCTGGCCCTTACCCACAATGCTGATGTCGTCGCCATTTACTTTTATTCCGGGTACTTTACCTATGGCGGTCAATGCGTCGGTACCCGTAGCGGTAATATTGGCTGATACATTGTACACCGTTTTTTCCTGGTTGTTTTCGATAGCGGCTTTGTTAGCGGTAACCACCACTTCGCCCAATTGCGTGTTGGAAGTTTGCAGGATGATGTTAACAGCAGTATCTTTTGTAATGAATAATGGCGACTGGTACTTGGTATACCCTGTAAACGCTATGGTAAGTTGATACTGGCCGGTCTGCAAATTCGTAAAGACAAATCCTCCCCCGGCATTGGTTTGTAACGACTGATTTTTATTGCTGCTGATGTTAAACAGACTTACACCCGCATAACCCAAAGGGTGTTTAGACGCGTCTGTAACCGTTCCGGTAAGTTTTATCTGAGCCGAGAGGCCGGTGCATAAAAAGGCAAGAAAAAGTAAGGTACCAATAAATTTCAAAACAGGCAGGGTTTATAAATTTGGCTAATAATAAGAAAAAGATGGGTAAAGTTGGAAATTTTTGATTGAGACGGCAGGCATTTTTGAATAAAGACTATATCGGCCCTAAACATGGATAGCATAAAGACTATAAATATAAGTGAAGTCTTTTAAAAGCAAAAAAACGCAAAACTTTACCTGTCAAAATGTATTTTAAGGAGAAACAAGCATAATTAGGTGGAGAAAAAAGAATGATCCATTTAATTCTAAGAACATTTTTTTGATTTTGCGGTGTTTATTTAACAATTATTTTTAATTAAAAACCAAAGTGTACCCAAAACACCGCTTTTGCCTGCTTGTGCTACAAATGAGGCACTTACATAAGTGCTTATAAAAAATCCGATTACCTATAGATTTAATCGGATTTGCACACTTTTATTTGGAAATCCCTCATTATTGCGTTGTTACATTCTGCCCTTTAGGATTTCAATAAATTTAAGTACGTTTGGGGGAATGTGAATTTTTAAATTTTTAAAACTGATCTTACTATTTTAAAATGAAGTTATTTATTAAGAAACCTATTCAGCAATTGATGGCTGCCTCTGTCGAGACGGAGAAATCGCTGAAAAGAACCTTAGGCGTTGGATCGCTTATAGCGCTGGGTATTGGTGCTATTATTGGAGCCGGTATTTTTGTGCGTACAGCAGCGGCAGCCGGCGAACATGCAGGTCCGGCTGTTACTATTTCATTCCTTATCGCGGCAGCCGGTTGCGCCCTGGCCGGTTTATGCTATGCGGAGTTTGCCAGTATGATACCTATCGCCGGCTCGGCCTATACTTATTCCTACGCCACCATGGGCGAATTTATAGCCTGGATCATTGGCTGGGATCTTGTATTAGAGTACGCTCTTGGGGCTGCTACCGTAGCCATTGGCTGGTCGCAATACTTTAACGAATTTTTAATAACATTTTTTAATTTCCATATCCCCTACCAGTGGACACACTCTTTCTTTGAAGTGTCAAACACAACTTCAGGTATGTACGCTGCCGAACTGGGTACAAGAGGGATTGTAAATTTACCAGCCATATTTATCATATTCCTGCTTACCTTATTGCTT
Source organism: Mucilaginibacter sp. RCC_168 (assembly GCF_041355315.1). Lineage (NCBI taxonomy): Bacteria > Pseudomonadati > Bacteroidota > Sphingobacteriia > Sphingobacteriales > Sphingobacteriaceae > Mucilaginibacter > Mucilaginibacter sp. RCC_168. The sequence continues at coordinate 14,456 of NZ_JBFUPN010000010.1, read as the reverse complement.
ATCCGCGGTATGGCCGAATCGGCTGTGGTAAACAATATTATTGTAATTGTTAAAGTAGCTATTGTACTCCTGATCATCGGTTTGGGATGGCACTTTATAAATCCGGCCTTTCATACACCTTACATGATCCCGGCTGATGCAGGTACCATAAAGGTAAGTACAGGTGTTGTTGATTATGGCGATACTTTTAACCATGGGTGGCTGGGTGTTTTACGCGGCGCCAGTGTGGTATTCTTTGCCTTTATCGGTTTCGACGCGGTTTCGACCGCTGCGCAGGAGGCTAAAAATCCTCAAAAAGATATGCCAAAAGGTATCCTGATATCATTGGTTTTCTGTACTGCGTTGTATATTTTATTCTCACATGTACTTACCGGTCTGGTATCTTATAAAGACTTCCTGATCCAGGGTAAAGAAGCATCCGTAAGCTATGCTATCAAAACAGCTATGCCTGGCTATGGCTGGTTAGCTTCGTTTGTTACCGTATCTATCCTCGCCGGTTTTTCTTCGGTGATCCTGGTGATGCTAATGGGCCAAACCCGTGTGTTTTATACCATGAGCACCGATGGTTTGATCCCTAAAGTATTCTCCAAACTTCACCCTAAATTCCGTACACCTTATAAATCGCAATGGTTATTTTTCGTATTCGTATCCATATTTGCTGGTTTTATACCTGATAAATATGTGGGTGATATGGTGAGTATCGGTACCCTGTTTGCATTCGTGCTGGTTTGTATAGGCATATTTATCCTCCGCAGAACTGACCCAAACATTGTACGTCCGTTTCAGACGCCGCTTTATATGATTGTTTGTCCGCTTGGTGCGCTTATATGTCTTTGTATGATTGCCAGCGAGGGTTGGGAAAACTGGGCCAGGCTTATTGTTTGGTTACTGATCGGCTTTGTCATTTACTTTACTTATAGTATTAAACGCTCACACGTAAGACATGGCAAGGTTGAAGCTGCCAATGACCCTATCAATCCTAAATTTGTTGAATAAGCTCAGTTTGTAAATATTATAAGCAAAGGTCCTGAGTTAACTCAGGACCTTTTTTTGTGCAGCTATTTGTTGCATAAATTTCGGCTCATCGTATTTTCTTTTTATCTTTCTTTATATTTTAATCGCATTTTTGCACCAGCATAAACCCTACAGCCATGCATCCATTAGTTTTCAGGGAAGTACTATCCGTAACCATGATCCTTTTTGCCATTATCGATATTTTGGGTGCTATACCCGTAATTATCCAGGTAAGGCAGCGTGTGGGGCATATTGAGTCGGAAAAGGCCAGCATAGCGGTGCTGATCCTGATGGTGGTGTTTCTGTTTGTGGGGGATGAGTTGCTGGCCGTTATTGGTTTGGATGTAGCCTCTTTCGCTATAGCAGGCTCCCTGGTAATATTTATCATCGCGATGGAAATGGTGCTTGGTGTTGATTTTTTTAAAGAGGAAGTCCCCCTTTCGGCTTCCATAGTGCCATTGGCTTTTCCGCTGATCGCTGGCGCAGGTACCATGACCACCCTGCTCTCACTCAAATCGCAATATCAAACCCAGAATATTCTGGTGGGCATAGTACTCAATACCATTGTAGTTTACTTCGTGCTCAAAAATGTAAAGTGGATCGAAAAGCTTTTAGGACCCGTTGGCCTGAGCATCCTCCGAAAATCATTCGGCATTATTTTGCTGGCCATCGCTATTAAGCTGTTCAGGAGTAATACGCATTTGTAACCCCCTTTAACGAAGCCGCCCATAACGTGTTTCACTCATGTCATTGCGAAGAGGAACGACGTGGCAATCTCGTAGCTATTCTTGCCGATGAGAACGCGAGGAGATTATTAATGTTGCTAATTGTTTTCTAAGATATTAATGAGCTCCCTGCGGTCGGTTGTCCACGCTACGCTCGCAATGACATATACTTTATAAATAAGTGAGTCGCATTTTTCAATGTACCACCTCATTTTTTGAAAACAAAAAAGGCGGCCACCATTTCCGGGTAGCTGCCTTTTACTTTGTATTTTGAAATAATAGTTACGCTTCCAATATCTCGTCCAGGTTGCCCAGGGCCATAGTGAAACCTTCTTCGAAGCCCATTGCAACAATTTTTTCCAGGTCGGCTTCACTATCAAAGGTAAGCTCTGCTACTACCCGGGTAGATGCTCCAACCGGGTGGAAAGTAACCAGCCAGTGCATCGGCGGAAAATCAGGGTTTACAACGCCATTTTCATCGCAAAACAAGGCAGTAGAGGTAAAGCTTTGTTGTGGTACTATGGTTTTAAAATTAACCCGGCACCAGGCTGTCTCGCCATTTGGGCCCACCATAGAGTATAGCCAGAAACCACCTTCACTAAAATCGTATGATTTAGATACCGCTTTCCAGGGCTTTGGCGCCCACCATTGTTCCAACAGACTAACATCTGTCCATGCTTTCCATACTTTTTCCAAGGGGGCGGCAAATTCCCGTGTAACATTAATTTTTTTGTTAGCCAGATCTTTGGTGATCTCTGTTTTTGTACTCATATTGAATTTGTTTTATAGGTTTTCTAATAAATTATCTAACTGATCAAAACGGCCTTCCCATAACTTGCGGAAACGATCGAGCCATAAATCTATTTCTTTCATTTTGTTTGGATTAAAATGGTAATAAATTTCTCTGCCGGTTTGCTGTTGTTTCACCACTTCGCATTCTACCAGGATCTGGATATGTTTGGATACGGCCTGCCGGGTACTATCAAAATGTTCGGCAATAGCGTTTGGTGTCATTGCCTGCAGCGCCAGTAACCCTAAAATTGCCCGCCTCGTAGGGTCTGCAATAGCTTGAAAAATGTCTCGTCTCATATTATTTGCAACCGATTGATTGCAAATATAAGCGCAACCGGTTAATTGCGCAAATTTATTTTCATTTTTTTTACTTAAACCCTGATTCCCTTTGACAAGGCATCAAGAGCCTCATCTTTAGTGGCTACAAAACTGATCCTGCCAGCTTTATTACTTTCGTAAATAAAATCCCGAAGGCTTTGGCTGCTGTACTTTGAAAAATCGCCAACAATGGCCAGTTTAACGTTGTAGTTGGAGAATTTTTGGAGTATGTCGCCGGCAAGTGTCGTTTTGAGGTCGAAGAAGCTGTCAGTGATGTTTTCCTGGTACATCACAATCCTCCGGGCATCCTGGTAGGCGCAATTAGCCAGTATATCCAACGCGTCCTGCGCGTTGTTAATTTCGATGATATCGGATATGATCTCGGCTATATAATAATCGTTGATGCTGATGAGGTTGATGTCCATTGTATATTTGTTTGCTTATACAGACAAACAAATACCCGGATTTGTTACAAATAAAAAGGTTGTCATTTCGATAGAGCCGGGCAGGCTATAGCGTTGTGCGAAAGAGAAATCTTCTGCTGTGTATAAGCCCCAATTGCATCGCGAAAAAGATTTTTCGCCACGCTCAAGAGATAGTTCCTCCTCGTTCGTTCGAAATGACATTGCTTTTTCAAAAATCATTTGCACATCTGCATATTTGCACATTTGCACATCTACAAAGGCGGGCTCAATCTCGCAACAAACATGGTATCGGCCCGGCGTTCGTAGCCTTTAAGTATTTTGCTTTCTTCCAACTTAAGGTCAAGCTCTTTCACCAGGAAATCAACCACATCCTCGTTCTCGCCTTTAAAGGCCGAGCAGGTAATGTAGATAAGCGGCTTACCGGGTTTCAGGTATTTCACCACATTCTGGGCGATGCTTTTTTGCAGTTTCTGGAAAAATTCGATCTTATGTGCATCAAACTGGGCTATCATTTCGGGTGTACGGCCCCAAGTGCCCGAGCCGCTGCACGGAGCATCCAGAATAATACCGTCAAATGCATAATCATGCAAAGTCTGGTCGACATTGGTGGTAAGATCAAGCGCCTTTTTCTGGTATTTGGTTAAACCAGCCAGGTGAAAACGTTCGTCCAGGTTGGCCAGTACCGATTCACGGATATCTGATACCACCAGCTTGATGTTGGGCTCATCTTCATGCAACAGCAACGATTTACCGCCCGATGCCGCACAGGCATCCCACCAGCTGTCCCAGCGTTGCGGCCTGAAAAAATCGCCCGTTTGCTGTGATGAATAGTCCTGCACCTCAAACCAGTGCTGTTTGGAAAATATGGTTTCGAGCCGGGTGCCGTTTGGTAATGAAAGGCAGCCATTCCCTTCGTCCTTAAATACGATCTGTGCTTTGTTCAGTTCTCCCTTAACCAAATGATCGTAACCATTGCGCACCCGGATAAAAAGATCGGGCTGTGTAAAGAATGATCTTAAGAAAGCGTTACGATCAATATCTGGCGATAATTGTGAAACCCATGGAAACACATCCTCCAGGTCAAAATCAGGATGCGCCGTTTTTACCAGCGCCAGTTTGTCGTCGATATTAAAACCGATACAAGCGGCCCAATCAGGTTTAAAATTTTGTAAAAAAGAATTGATCTGCGTGTTGCATAAAAACTCGGCTACAAATAAACGCTCATCGGCAGGTAAATTATGGAGGGCCCTGCCTATCCGGAAATAATTGTACATCAACCGGTTGGCAATACGCCTGTCGGTTGATCCCATTTGTTTATTTTGCCTGTAGAAGCCGGGTAAAAACTTACTTAGAGGCGTATCGGCAGGGTATTCACCCAAAATTCGCTGAAACGTTTTAAGCTGGTTTATAGCCTTCATTCTACCTGTTTTAACTCAAAGTTACTATACATTAATATATTTACATGCGTGTTGACCCAACCTAAACCGGGCTTTTTCACAAAATGGAAACCATTGTGTATGCCTGTAAAATCGGTTTTGTCAATCGCCGCCATATCTTTGTTACCCTCCAAAAGTTGCCGGCCAAAATACAAGCCTTCATCAAAACCCTTGATGGCATATTCGGTGGGTTCAACGTGATACACTTTACGGTAGTTGCGCAAAAAAGCAATCGTAGCCTCCTGCTTATAATTTACCTTATCGCTGGAGGTAATATGCGTTTTAAGCCGCTGCAATATATCTGCCTTTAAAAAATTAAACTTCTCCCAACTGGGGTGGCCAAACAGTATCACGGGATAGTTTTTGTTTAAAGTATCTAATGATCGCAGTGTAACACCCAAAAAGGCCTGATCAGTAGCCGGTATCACAAACACATTACGTTCTGTTTTTGACAGCTGTGGCAGCAAACCGCTCAATTTACCCCGTGTAATAATAACGCTTACAATTTTAACCTTTTTATTGCTTAAACTGTCGGTTGCTTTTTTAAAGTTTACCACATAATCGTTCTCCTGGCTAAAGCCCGAACGCAGGATAAAAATCTTTTTAGGTTTCAGTTTATCGTTGATGTATTGCGCCGCGCCTATAGCATGATATTCCAGCGGGGGAATAGCGGTAATGAGGTTGTTGCTTTTAATAGTAGCAGGCGATGCGGGCGACAATGGCGACAGAATAACCATACGCGTGCCCATAGTCGCGGTAAACAGCCTCAGCCAATCGGGATATACCGGACCAACCACCAGGTCGCTCGTTCTTACCTGAGGGTTATAAGCCAGGCTATGCGCTGCGGAAGCATCATCTTTTGAATCAAAAAGTTGCAGTTTGAAATTAGCGCCCTGGGCAGCCAGGGAATCTAAAGCCAGTTTAAAGCCCTGGTAGTATTCAATACTCATGTTGGCCTGTGTCAGGCCAATGCCGCTGTAATTACGCGGCCGCACATGATCAAGACCCATAGGCAATATCATGGATATGACAGAAGCTTTTGCCGTTGGCTTTACCGGGGGCTTTTCTACAGCCTTGGGTTCGGGTTTTTCAACTTTTTTTACGGGCGTTGATACAGGCCTCACTTTGGGTGAGCATGCACCCAGTATCAGCGCCGCGCTAAAAAACAATAACCATTTATTCCCACTCAATGGTAGCAGGTGGTTTCGAACTGATATCATATACTACCCGGTTAATTCCTTTTACGTTATTGATGATCTCGTTGGAGATCTTGGCCAGTAGGTCATAAGGTAAATGGCACCAATCGGCTGTCATTCCATCCAATGATTCTACCGCACGCAGGCATATCACGTTCTCATAAGTACGCTCATCGCCCATTACACCTACCGATTGTACCGGCAAAAATATAGCGCCGGCCTGCCAAACCTTATCGTAAACACCATATGACCGCAAATTGTTGATATAAATCGCATCGGCCTCCTGCAATATAGCTACTTTTTCTGGTGTAACATCACCCAAGATCCTGATAGCCAGACCCGGACCTGGGAAAGGGTGCCTGCCTAAAATATTCGGATCAATGTTTAAAGCCTTGCCTACACGCCTTACTTCATCTTTAAATAAAGTATTCAGCGGCTCAACCACCTTCAGTTTCATAAAATCGGGCAAACCGCCAACGTTATGGTGCGATTTGATGGTAGCCGACGGGCCTTTTACCGAAACCGACTCGATAACATCGGGATAGATAGTTCCTTGTCCTAACCATTTTACATCCTGAACCTCGTGCGCGGCATCGTCAAATACCTCGATAAACACGCGACCGATGGCTTTTCGTTTCAATTCAGGATCTTTCAACCCCGCCAAAGCATCGTAAAAACGCTGCTTGGCATCAATACCTTTTATGTTTAAGCCCATGTGCTTGTACGAGTCGAGCACCTGTTCGTACTCGTCCTTGCGCAGCAGGCCGTTATCTACAAATATGCAATGCAGATTTTTACCAATGGCGTGGTGCAATAAAACCGCAGCCACAGATGAATCGACACCACCTGAAAGACCTAATACCACTTTATCATCGCCCAGTTTTTCGCGCATAGCAGCAATGGTGGTTTCCACGAAGGAATCTGGTGTCCAATCCTGTTTGCAACCGCAAATGTCGACCAAAAAATTCTCCAGCAATTGCTTGCCGTCAATACTGTGCGTTACCTCGGGGTGAAACTGAATACCGTAAGTTTGTGTACCGGTTACCTGGTAAGCGGCCACTTTTACGCTATCGGTACTGGCAATGATCTCAAAGTTATCGCCGATGCTGGCTATGGTATCGCCATGCGACATCCACACCTGCGAGTTCTCCGGAATATTTTTAAACAGCAGATTTTCCTTGTTGATATAATCCAGATTGGCACGGCCATATTCGCGGGTACTCGAAGCCAATACTTCGCCGCCATGGAAATGGGCCACGTACTGTGCACCATAACAAACCCCCAAAATAGGACGGGTAGTATGGAATTGCGCGAAATCAAAATGAGGCGCATCTTCCTGCCTTACAGAATAAGGGCTACCAGAAAGGATGATTCCTTTTACAGTGCTGTCAATTTCGGGATAATGATTGAAGGGGTGGATCTCACAGTAAATATTGAGCTCCCTGACGCGGCGCGCGATGAGTTGGGTGAATTGCGAGCCAAAGTCAAGAATGAGGATTTTTTCTTGCATGGGCAAAGATAAAAATTTGATGTGAGATGTGAGATATGAGATTTGAGATTTTGGGGGTTCTAATTATTGAATTAGTGATTTAGTGAGTTATTGAATTTTATTAAATAACCCTTTTTTTCCTTTCTCCCCCGTCAGCAGAACAGCTTCGGGCGAAAGCTGGGAGAATATGTTGGACTGTGTGGTTGAAGGGGCATTAGCGAATTTTGCCTGAAGCGGAGGGTAATGAGCGAACGAAGTAGCGGCAAATTTAGCAGCCCGTGGTTCTGCCCGCTTTGCAGGGTAAAGGCTCCTAAGCGCAAAGAAGCATTTCTGGTGACAAGCCTTTTGGTTACTTTGTGGCTACAAAGTAACTGGCCCTCCCGCGGCCAAGAGCGGGTATACGCCATACACATCTACGCTCTGTATAATAGGGGATTGCCACGCTACACTCGCAATGACGTGGCGTGTGCTTTTCGTACCTCGCAATGACGGGGAGAATATTTATGGAGTAGTCACAGCAACAGGCAACACTTTGCCATTGAAAAACTTATGCCCCGTAAGCGCGAAATCAGCTACATATTTACCCATTTCAAAAGCCATTACCGGCGATTGATAACCCGGAAAAGCTTTCTCCAGCATTTCTGTTTGCGCCGAACCTAAGGCCAGACAATTTACTTTGATGTCCTGCTCTATCAACTCCTGGGCCAGGCATTCGGTAAGGGTATGCAGTGCGGCTTTACTGGCCGAGTATGCTGTCAATCCCGGAAATTTGGCGCTGCCCTGGAAACCGCCCATACTGCCAACGTTGAGGATATGTGAACCGGCGGGCATCAATGGTAATAGCGTCTGTATCATGCGTACATGACCAATAAAGTTGCTTTGCAGCATTTCTACAAAATCGGTTTCCAGTAATTGTGTAAATGGCTTATTGATGAGCATACCGGCGTTGTTAATCAGTACATCAACCCGGTTATCAAAATTAGAGGCTATAAATTGCTGCAGACCCTCATAATCATCATGTACGATATCAAAATTAAGGGCAAACAACTGGCAATCAGGATTAAGACCATGGGCAATTTCCAGCAGGCGCTCCAGCTTGTCCTGCGAGCGGGCCAATGCAATTACCTTATTGTTACCCGAAAGTATCAGTTCAATTACTGCTTCAAATCCCACGCCGCTGCTGGCGCCTGTTATAATAATGTTCATATGCCCGCTGTATAATCCATGTCATTGCGAGCGTAGCGTGGCAATCTCCTGGCTTGATGAGGAGATTGCTTCGTTCCTCGCAATGACATATTCTTTCGTTTATTCTTATTTGCGTTTAACCGCGCCTAAAATACCAATTTTTGTTCAACGGGATGATCAATCAGATAAAAACCATCGCTGATGAGTTTTTTTAGTTCGGGCTGATCTTTGGCTTTACGTTCCAGAAACCGCCTGATCTCAGTTCTCAGTGCCGGTTCAACATCTTCATGTTCCAGCAATTCCAGAATTTCGAGGGCACAAAGCCAATCGTCGTGATGGTTTTTTTGCAGTTTGAACCATACATTACCTAAAAATCCAAAGTCGCCGCCATTTTGCCGGCGGTTGCGTACCTGCTGGTAAAGTTTATGGAGTTCCCGGGTGCGCAGATCATATTCTGCATGATGGGTAGCAGTTTGCGATTTGTAAACGATTTCTTCAAAAGCCGCTTTATCGGCTGCACCGCAAAATACCGAAACTATCTTTTCGCCCACAGCCATATCGTACACGCCCCATGAAGGATCAAACAATACATGGCCTTTTTTATCGGTAACCGTGCAGTCGGTAAAAGTAATTAACTGTGTTTTGCCGAGGAACGCTAATATAGTTTTTACCGTTCCTTTAACCTTTATGCCGCTTTCAAATTCAAGTTCTGCCGTTTTGCCTTTGGTAATACCTATGTTATCAAGCCCTTCTTCAGTCAGGTCTTCCAGCGGTGTATGGATATTTTTCAGTTTCCCTACCGGCGAGCTGAAACCATCCTTATGATAATTTTTACCGTGCCCCGGAAGCTGCTTATCGTTCACTGCTAAAGCTGTTGGGCCGGTAGTTTTAATAAAGTAAGGATTATCATTTGTATCAACCTTAAATTCGGTAATAGTGCCTGATACTTGTAAACCCGAGCTGTAAACCGCGGTACAGGTGTTTTTGCTTTCAAAAGCTTTGGTCAGGCCATACGCTCCACCCTTTCTGAATGACATAGTATTGGCAAACTCTTCCAGTACATCTATCAGGTTTTGGAAGGTTGGCGTTACAAACAACTGCGGCTGTGGTTTGGTGATATCATAACTATAATTCAGGGCATCAATGGTATACCATAGTTTTTCAACCTCGGGTTTCATACAGCTGGAGCTTTCGCCAATGGACGACAGCAGGCCCGCGCCATAGATCTTTGGGTTCTCCAGCGTACCGATCAGGCCATACTCTACCGTCCACCAGTGTAGGCGGCTCAGCAGGGCCATTTCAGAGGGCTCTCCCATATTTTCCTGGCGATAGGCTACCTGCTCTTCCGCTTTTTTGATCTCCGCATCATTCGCATCGGGCATTTCTTTTAATATAGATAGTGCGCGAATAGCTTCATACAGCTCAAAATCCTGCGCCGAAAACATAGCCTTGGCCCCTATCGAACCAAAATAACTTAGGTATTCATGATAATCCTTATCGGCAATAATAGGCGCGTGCCCGGCCGACTCATGGATAATGTCCGGAGCAGGTGTATACTCAATATGGCGCAATTGGCGTATATCCGCCGCGATAACCAGTACCCTGTAGGCCTGGTACTCCATAAAAGCAGCAGGAGGTATAAAGCCATCCACTGTAACGGCGCCCCAGCCTATTTTGGCCAGTGCATCGTTCATCTCCTGCAAATCGGGAATGCGTTCGATAGTAAGCCCCGCCTTGGTTAGGCCGGGTATGTATGGGTAGTAGGCAACATCTTTCAGATAGCTGTAATTCTGGCGCATTACATAGCGCCAAACGGCATGATCAATAGGTGTATAATGTTCGTAGTGCTGGTCGACTATAAATTGTTTTAAATGACCGGGCAAGGCCGCAACCTGCGGATTGTTAAAATCATTAAAATGGCTCATTTACGTTGTAGTGGTTTATTATAGGAAACGCAAATTTAGAAAATTAGGTGTACTCACACACTTTATTTTCGCTACTCACCACCGGGATCCATAGCTGTTTCTGCCACCTCTTCGTCATATTTTTTCAGGCCTTTATCTAACCGGCTCGGACGGATCACATAATACAATCCAAACAGGGCCACCAAAAGAGAGATCAAATAAAATGACGAGGGAAGAAAAACCGAGAGCCCTTTATCCATCGGGAAATAATCGGATAGTTTGGTAAATATAGCCTCACGCGCACCCGCCCCGCCAGCGGTAATGGGTATAATGGATGCGAGCGCCGAGATCAGGAACGACAACAGGTATGGCGAAAACTTCCCGGTAAAATCCTGTCCGAACATGACACAGATAATAGCCAGCAGCTGAAAACCCTGCAATACCAGGGCCTTTAGATGCGCCTCGAAAAAGTACTTGGTGTACTCCCTGAAAAACATGTAGGCCACAAAATAATAAACAGCCGAGCCACCCAGGAATATACTTACCGGGAGCGCTTTATGTATATCGATCTGCGGGATCATAAATATCAGGGCCACGGTGATCAGGCCGATGGCCCACAGCCCGCTAAGCCTATCGAACATAATAGCCCAGAACAATTTTTTGCCAGGAACTTTATGTGCTTTATTCAAAATAAAGATCTTGTAACCATCACCGCCGATACCGCCTGGCAGCAATACGTTGTAAAACAAGCCCAGGAAATAAAGACGCAGATTATATTTAGGGTTCAGTTTTAAGCCTATCGACCGGAAGAAGCTCAACAAACGCCATGATGATACCACCATCGAACAGAAATAACAAACGACCGCAGCGCCCATCCACCAGTAATTGGCGTGCAGTAAACGGTATTTTACCAGTTGAATTGGTACCTTGCTAAAAACCCAGATGAGCAGCGCTGTAGTAACAGCTATTTTTAATACAGTTTTTGTAACATTCCACAGTTGCTGTTTAAATGTTTTTGGCGCTGGTATTTCGTCTTCTGTCATTGGCTGCAAAGCTAATTATTTTTTATAGTATCAAGTAGCTAGTATCAAGTATCACGACCATAAACCATTTATATTCCTGAATGTTTTTACATTCCAGTATCAAGTGCTGAGTAATGAGTTGCGAATAGTTGTGAGTTTGCTATTCCGCAATAGATAAAGTATCCCGACACTCACCACTTGCTACTCACCATTCACTACTCACCTTTTTACATTTAAGCCACAAATCTTGATCATGAAATCTTGATACTTGATACTAACTACTTGATACTAATTGCTATTTTTGCGCAAATTTTATGAGTATGAGTAAAGTAAAAGTTGGCCTGGTACAGATGAGCTGCACTGCTGATAAACAGCAGAACCTGCAAAAGGCTATTGTTAAAGTAAGGGAAGCCGCTGCAAAAGGCGCGCAAATAGTTTGTTTACAGGAACTTTTCACCTCGCTTTATTTTTGCGATGTGGAGGATTACGACAACTTTAAACTTGCCGAAAGCATCCCTGGACCATCAACCGACGAACTGCAAAAAGTAGCCGCCGAGCTAAATGTGGTGATCATTGCTTCGCTGTTTGAGAAACGCGCGCAGGGTGTTTACCACAATACCACCGCCGTTCTGGATGCCGATGGCAGCTACTTAGGCAAGTACCGTAAAATGCACATCCCTGACGATCCGGGTTTTTACGAAAAATTTTACTTTACCCCCGGCGATCTGGGTTACAAAGTATTCAAAACTAAATATGGCAAACTGGGTGTGCTCATTTGCTGGGACCAATGGTACCCCGAAGCTGCCCGTATTACCGCTTTAATGGGTGCCGATATCTTATTTTACCCAACCGCAATTGGCTGGGCCACCACACAGGATGAGGCTACTAATGTGGAGCAATACAATGCCTGGCAAACCATACAACGCTCGCATGCGGTGGCCAATGGTGTACACGTGGTAAGCGTAAACCGTGTGGGCGAAGAAGCCGGTGTAAAATTCTGGGGCGGCTCATTCTTTGCCAATCCGTTTGGCGCCATCATCCACCAAACCTCGCATGACCAGGAAGAAGTAGTGGTACAGGAGTTGGATCTGGATAAATCTGATTATTATAGAAGCCACTGGCCGTTTTTAAGAGACAGAAGGATTGACAGCTATCAGCCTATCACAAAACGTTTACTTGACGAGGACTAATTAGTCCGAAAGTCGGGAAGACCGAAAGTCCGAAAGATGCCCCCCTAAAAACTTCCGGACTTCCCGACATTCGGACTTTCGGACTAAAAAATAAATAGTTTATGAGCTTCAAATTCGAGAAACTAATTGTATGGAAAAAGGCTGTTGATCTATCTTCAGATATTCACGACTTAACAAAAACGTTTCCCAAGGATGAACTATTTGTTCTTACAGCACAGATAAAAAGAGCAGCTGATTCTGTTTCATTAAATATTGCGGAAGGGTCAACCGGGCAATCAAACTTAGAATTTAATCGCTTTTTAGGATACGCTTTACGATCAAATATTGAAGTTGTAGGTTGTTTATATTTGGCACAAAAAAGAGCCTTGGTTTCAACACCTGATTTTACAAAGCTTTATCAACAATGCGAAGAAATATTGGTTATGCTTAATGCATTACGTAATACCCTGAAATAACAATGTCAATTCATAAAGATACTAATAACTCAAATCTTTCGGACTTTCGGACTCCCGGACTTCCGGACTTCCCAGCAAAGCTGGGATTTCATTTTCCTGCCGAATGGGCCAGGCACTCTGCCACCTGGTTAAGCTGGCCGCATAAGGAAGCTTCGTGGCCGGGCAAACTGGATACTATTTATCCTTCGTACATCGAGTTTATCAAAATATTAACCCGCAATGAGCTGGTACGTATCAATGTGGTTGACGAGGTAATGAAAGCCGCTGTGATCTTTCAATTGCAGCATGCCGGTGTCGACATGAATCGGGTGGAGCTTTTTGCTTTTGGCACTAACGATGCCTGGTGCCGCGACCATGGACCAGCATTTGTCATCAATCCCGAAACCAAACAAAAAGCTATTATCGACTGGGGTTACAATGCCTGGGGTGGTAAATATCCGCCATTTGACCTTGACGATGTGATACCGACCAAGATCGGTCAGCATTTTGATTTGCCGGTATTTAATCCTGGTATTGTGATGGAAGGCGGCTCGGTTGATTTTAACGGTAAAGGCACTATCCTCACTACTACCGCCTGCCTGCTCAACAAAAACCGTAACCCCCAGCTCAGTCAGGATCAGATAGAAACCTATCTGCGCAATTATTACGGTGCCGAGCAGATACTATGGCTGGGCGACGGCATTGTTGGCGATGATACCGACGGCCATATTGATGATATTACCCGCTTTGTGAACGAGGACACCGTAGTTACCGTGGTTGAGGAAGATAAGAACGACGAGAACTATCACCTGCTGCAGGAAAACCTCGAAACCTTAAAAACCATGCGCCTGCTTAACGGCAAACAGCTTAACATTGTAGAGCTGCCTATGCCCGAGGCTGTGCTTTACGAGGATACGCGTTTGCCGGCATCATACGCTAATTTTTACATTGCCAACTCAGCGGTTATCGTACCTACATACAGATCAATAAATGATGATAAGGCCTGCGATATACTGCAACAATGCTTCCCTGATCACGAGGTGATCGGCATCGATTCAACCGATATTATCTGGGGCCTGGGCAGTTTCCACTGTCTGAGCCAGCAGGAACCGGAGGTATAAAGCCTGCGTTTCGACTCACCCCGTTTACGCTGGAAGGGAAGATAAAAAATAACGTCATTGCGAGCGCAGCGTGGCAATCCCCGACTTACAGAGACGCTCTGCATATCGGGGATTGCCACGTCGTTCCTCCTCGATTTCTATGATCTAAGCAACTAATTTGAGATAATTTTTTTCATATTTTCTATTCTGATTTACACAGGAGAAA